>CAZPEK010000048.1:0-14193 GCA_964585555.1 uncultured Leptospirales bacterium
ACATGGAGGGAGACCGGTATGAGAATGGAGCAGGAACTCCCAAAACCTTCAACCGGTACCAGGGGGGCTTCTACGCCCAGGTGGTCATGCGTACATCGGTCAGGTGGCGCTTCGGCATCCGGGCCGACCTGATGCACCTGAACCGGGAAAAGATTGCCGGCATCGACCAGTCGCTCCCGGAGAACCTCTACCGTCTCGGGGCCATGACCGACTACAGCCCCACGGAATTTTCCCGGTTTCGCCTTCAGTACACCTGGGACCGGTCACGCTTTACGGGAACCAAAAGAGAAAACAACCATGAAGTAATACTTCAGTGCAACGTATCGATTGGCGCCCATGGGGCCCATTCATTCTAAAAAACAGCAAGGAGCACAACAATGAAACGTATATTTTTAACCCTCTTCATACTTTTCGCCTCAGTTCCCTTATGGGCAAAACTGAAGGTGGTAACAACCTATCCGTATATCAAGGGGCTGGTAACGGAAATAGCTTCTTCCCGCGCCTCAGTGCAGGTCCTTTCATCGGGAAAAAGAGACCCTCATTCCATTACACCCCGCCCTTCCCTTATCGCGAAAGTCCGCCGGGCAGACCTGGTGGTCATCAACGGCGCTGAGCTGGAAATAGGCTGGCTTCCCCCCATTATCCGGGATGCCCGCAACAGAAACGTTCGCCCTGGACAAAAAGGCTTTCTCGATCTTTCCCGACATATAGCCATTCTTGACAAACCGGAGTCGGTTTCCCGATCCCAGGGAGACATTCACCCCTCGGGAAACCCACACTTTAACCTTGACCCGGCAAACATGCTTCCCCTGGCAAAAACCCTTGCACAGCGTCTTTCTCAACTCGATCCTTCGGGACGAAGCCATTACAGCAGAAACCTTGCCGCCTTCAGCACCAGGTGGCGTCAAAATCTTCTCCGCTGGAAGAAGAGAATGGAACCGATGAAGGGGAAAAAGGTTATCCAGTATCATAAGCAGTTTGATTATTTTTACCGCCGCTACGGCATCAATTCAGTGATGGAAATAGAACCCCTTCCCGGGATACCCCCCACGTCAGGACACATGGTACGGGTTATCCGCCGGGTAAAACAGGGAGACATCGCACTGATTGTCACCGATGTATACCATTCAAAAAAACCCGCAAAACTGGTTGCTGCAAAAACCGGGATAAAATATGTCATTATGCCCCATGACATCGGTTCTTTCAACAGCATTGATACTCTTGAAAACCTCTTTGATGACATTACCGGGAGGTTTCCTCAATGATTGATATACTGATTCCCGCCTTTCTGATTTCCCTGGTTCTCCTGGGGATCCACTCGTATTTCGGCATTCGAATCATTGAGCGGGGCATTATATTTACTGATCTTGCCATAGGACAGATGGCCGCCTTCGGCGCGGCCATCTGCCTTCTTTTTTTTAATGGCGAATATGTCTACCCCGTTTCACTCGCCTTTGCCCTCATGGGGGGCTTCATGATTGCCGTGGCAACACGGCGCAGCAGGTACCTTGAGTCGGTCATCGGGCTTATCTACGCCCTTGGTTTATCGGGGGTCTTTATCCTTCTCTCAAAGTCCCCCCACGGCATGGAAGATTTTAACAGGCTGATGGCCTACGATATCATATTTACCCAGCTGAGTGAAGTATGGCCCGTAGCTCTCCTCTACGGGGTTATTGGTCTTGTCATCTATATGGTAAACCGGCACACAAAGGGCTTTTTAAATGAACTTCTCTTCTTTGTTACCTTTGCCGCTACTGTTACCAGTTCGGTGAAGATGGCAGGAGTACTGGTGATCTTCGCCATACTTCTTGCCCCGGCCCTGACGGCAATTCATATCTCAAAACGTGAAGGAGCCCATGACTTTTTCAAAAAATACACCCTGGCCACAGCCTGGATTATCGGGGTTATTATCAACATGGCGGCAATAGTACTCTCATACCTGGGTGATTTCCCCACAGGTCACTCCATTGTCTTCTGCAACGCCCTGGTTGCGGTCATTGTATCTTTTGCCGTGGGGCTTCCTGAAGAGACTTCATGTGAGGATTGATTTGAAGACGTAAGAATATGCCTTTGAAGGCAGTAAATCATGAAAGCGCGATAACCCTCCTGAAAGCGCGATAACCCTCCTGAAAGCGCGATAACGCTTCTGAAAGCGCGATAACCCTCCTGAAAGCGCGATAACGCTATCGCGCCTTCAGGAGGGTCTTGCAATAAACCCTATACATCATCAAAAACCGGCTTTTCTCCCTTTAAAAAAGCGGTAATTCCCTTTATGCATTCTCCGGAGGCAATCAGCTCGACTGCCTTTTCTGATTCATAATCAAGGGCATCAAGAGAGGAAAGATCAGGTGTTCGGCGAATTACCGAAAGGGCATGCCTGACTGCCAGGGGGCCATTGGCGGCTATCATCTCAGCCCGTTCCATGGCGTATGCAAGGGATTTTCCTTCTTCACTGACAGCGTTGAGAAGCCCCATGGCAAGGGCCTCCGAAGCATCAATTTTTCGTGCTGTTAATATAATGAAAAAAGACATAGATGATATTGAACACGAGCCTTGCCTCTGAAAAACATATTACCGCCTTCGGATCTGCAACACGCATATCACAGCGCATGGAGAATTCAGCTCCCCCGCCATAGGCAAGGCCGTTTATAGCGGCAATAATCGGCACGGGGAGAGAAAAAAAGCCGTCTGTCCAGCGCCTGATGTTTTTGATTAGTTCTTTGACCGGTTCCCGGTCATGGGCCTGCACAGCCTGGACCAGGTTCCCCACCTGGGGATTTTCCGGATTAACATCAAAGCCCGCAGAAAAGGCAACCTCTCCCGCTCCGGTAACCACCACAACACGGGGAAGCTTTTCCTTCAGCTTTGAGGTTACCTGTTCCAGGGATTCCCACATGGCCAGGTTAAAAGCATTCCGCTTATCGGGCCGGTTAAAAGTAACCAGGGCAATTGTGTCATGGTATTCAAGATGTATTAATGCCTGGGACATTTTTTCCTCCGGTATTGAAAGCCATAATCAGCTGAAGACCCGATTTTATATTGAGGCGCGAAAACGCTTTCGCGCCTTCAATAAAAAACCACGCCTCACTGAGTTAACTATAACATTAATGTAATTTAATTTTTTAGTGTGGGGAAGTAATGGCTGTTGACGTCCTGAACCATCACGTCCCTGACTTTCAAAATCAAATCATCAATAGTTTCTTCGCTGTAGCCCGTCACGGGAACCGGTTCATGTACATTAAGCAGGGCCTTTCCGGGGAAAAGGTCCATGGTATTATTCGGAAGTATATCTTTTGTCCCGATGATAGTCACCGGCAGTATCGGCAGTTCGAGGTCCAGGGCCATCTTGAAGGCTCCCTTCTTAAAGTCTTTCATCCTACCATCATCACTCCTGGTACCTTCAGGAAAAAAGATGACCGACGTACCATTTACAATTTTTTCCTTTGCCTCATTGAGAGACCTGAGGGCTGATTCATGGTCTGATCTATCGATAAATATGTGACCAACCTTTTCACAGCCGATCCCGAGACCGGGAATTTTTCGCAATTCCTGCTTCAATACCCATTTAAAATCTATACCAAGGAAGCCATAAAGCACAAAAATATCAAACTGGCTCTGATGATTGGCAACCACTACGTAAGACTGTTTTTTATCTATATTGTTTTTTCCTGATCTTTTTACGAAAATCGGTGCGACCAGTGCGTTCAGACGCGACCAGACTGCTCCCCCGACAAAGCTTGCTACACGTGCATTGACCAGAAATGCCAAAACAACAGCAATAAAACCAAAAACGAGAGTAGAAAGACCTAAAAACGGAAGATATATCAGCCATTTCCATGGTTGATATAAAAGATGCAAAAGTTTTTTCATGCGCTTACCCTTTTTTTGATACGAACTATGTACTGACATATCAGTTTTGTCAATTATTATCTCCTATTCTCGTTTTACTGCTGAGAACAGTCAAAAAAGATCCGCTTAAAACTTTTGTTTAGTAGTATTCAAAGGAAGGTCTGAGACACTCCTGATGCGCTCGACCAGATCATTAAGCAGGCTGTCTTCATCTTCGATCTTAAGGGAAAGAGCCCCCTCTTCACAGACCTCGATACAACGACCGCAGCCGGAACATTCCCCGGTAATACGGGCTTTTCCTTTTTCCATTGAAACTGCCGCGAGAAAACAGGCATCGGCGCAGGTTCCGCATCCGATACATTTTTCCCAGTCACAAGAAATCTCAAGGCCCGGGAGACGCTGGTACGCCCCTTCGAGACCGGCGCCCCTTTTTTTCATATGTTTTCTAAAAATACAGCAGCAGTCATCACAGAAACATATAAACATCAATGATTTAAAGGGAGTCAGACCAAAGGCGACAGTATCTATCCAGGTGTGAGCCACGGTGGCCACAAGCCCCGCGTCTGCAGCCCTGTTAAGATGTGAGATAGCCGTCAAAGTATCAACAGATTTTCCATGACTTCCATGCATTTGACTCACTGTCGGCCCCAGGGCCATACAGCCTATAGAGGGAGGATGGTTTTTGCAGTCCATCAGGCTTCTGCACATGCATTCATCAAAAACAAAAATATTATCTACCATGTGAAGAAGCCGCTCAAGTATCCTGCGGGGTATATGGGTCTGACCAGGTGCCGCAACAGCCACCTGAATCGGTATGGAAATTACTTCATTATGGGGCCGTTTAAAAAAGGGTTTTATAATCACATTAAAAAAAGGATAGCTGCTCAGCCTCTTGCCGGCAATAATTATCGGCCACGATAAAACGACCATAATCTTTGACAGCCATTGAGGCGGCCCGGTAGAAAATATCAGCATACATTCACCTTCAATAAATTATGTTCCCGCCTGCTGCCAGATTTCACATAACTCGACAAAAAGAGACTCAACCTGCTTTTCCGTTTCCTCAAGGGTCCCTGAATTGTCAATTATATAAGCGGCCCTGGTTTTCTTTTCTTCGAGGCCCATCTGGGTGGCCATGGTTGCCCGGGCTGTTTTCTCATCGATGTTATCCCGTGCCATAAGACGCTGAAGCTGGACTTCTTCAGTTACATACACCAGCACCGCACCGTGAAAGAACCTGTCCCAACCAGTCTCATAGAGAAGCGGTACATCCACAAAGACAGGCATACCGTTATCATTTTCCATAAAGCCCTGAAGCTTGATCAGCACCATTTCATTAATATGAGGATGAATTATTGAATCAAGATTACCGCGCTTATCGGCATCATGAACGATTATATGCCGCAGTTCTTCCCGATTCAGGCTGCCATCATCATTTATAACCCTGTCGCCAAAGGCTTCATGAATTTTATCCAGTGCCGGCATGCCCGGCTCAACGACTTCCCGGGCTATTAAATCAGTGTCAATCAGGTGCCCCCCCCGGGCGGTAAACATCTTCGCCACGGTGGATTTCCCCGAGGCAATACTCCCGGTGAGGCCAGTACAGCTGTTTAGAAATGCAATAGTTTCGCTTTTAACTTCCATCGTAATATCCTGAGATTATTTCCTGCAGGTAATGTGATGCAATACATCTGAGTCCCTGTCCAGAATCTTTTAACTTCCTTCACAAATATTAAAAAAAATCAGCCGCAGGTCCGCATCAAGTACTATATAAAAACTGCGAACCTGCAGCCAGGGTATCTTAAAACTCAGGGTATAGAAAGGCATGTGTGGCTATTCTGCCGGTGCTCCTGAAAATATATGAGAGTTCGCCTTCAGAACCGATGTTTCAATATTGAGAATTCCTTCGCTCACACCAAAAATCTTCGGCAACTCTAAGCCGAGATAATATTGAGCAGAGAGCACCCTTCCCCGGTAGAAAGCCGCCTCGAGGTTGTCTTCAAGAAGCAAGTCGAGTTCTTCTCCCTTCAGGTCACCGCAGAGTTCATTCATTTTCGGTTCGACAATCGAGAGAGACCAGAGGTGGAGCCACCCCATGACAAGGATAAACATGGCGTCGAGAAAAGGCTTCGCGTTCATGACAATCTGGAGAAACTTCATGGCACCCAGAAGCTCTTTCTTCTTTTCGACAACATCATCAATAACCTTCAGAGCCCGCTCAAGGGTTGCTATGTACCGGTCATCAACCTTTCCCTTTGCCGCAGCCATGGTCGCTTCGACCCGTTCTTTAAATACAGAAAAGTTATACTGCTCTTTGTTCATCAACAGTTTTCTCATTATCAGGTCAAGGGCCTGTATCCCGTTGGTTCCTTCATAGATGGTGGTAATCTTTGAATCCCGCATCAGCTGCTCGACAGGATAATCTGAACAGTACCCTGAACCGCCGTACACCTGCATTGATTCAGAAGTCACTTCAACCGCACCGTCGGTATTACCGGCCTTACAGATCGGCAAAAGAAAATCAGCAATTGCCCGGGCTTTTTTACCATCCTCTCCATCATCATGCTCTTCAAGAGTCAGGCATTCAGCAAGGAAATAGGAGAGCATGCGCATTCCTTCAACAGTCGACTTCATCCCAAGGAGCATTCTTTTTACATCAGGATGCTCGATAATCGGCACTGCCTTTGCCTCGGGATTCATCATCTGTGAAATATGCACACCCTGAACACGGTTCTTCGCGTAGGTCACGGCGTGCATGTAGGCGGAGGTAGAAAGAGCAAGTCCCTGGACACCGACCCCGAGGCGCGCCTCGTTCATCATTTGAAACATGATCTTCATTCCCTTCCGCTCTTCTCCAAGAAGATACCCTTTGCACTGATTGTTCTCACCGAAACTGAGGGTGCAGGTTGCCGAGCCCTTGATGCCCATTTTGTGTTCAATGCCGGCACAGACAACATCATTCTTTTCGCCGAGACTTCCGTCATCATTGACCCGGTATTTTGGGACAAGGAAGATAGAGATGCCCTTGGTTCCCGCGGGATCCCCTTCTATACGTGCCAGTACTGGATGGATAATATTTTCATAGTAGTCATTTTCACCAGCGGTAATAAATATCTTTTGCCCCGTAATAAGATATGATCCATCCTCCTGGGGTACCGCCTTGGTCTTTAAGGCCCCTACGTCTGAGCCAGCTTCAGGTTCTGTAAGGCACATGGTGCCGCCCCACTGGCCGATGAGCATTTTTTCAGCATAGACCGCCTTCTGTTCTTCCGTACCATAGTTATGAATCAACATCATCGCCCCGTGGCCGAGACCGGGATACATCATCATCGGAACACTCCCCGCCATGAACATTTCATTACACGCCTGGGTGATACTCTGAGGCATTCCCATTCCGCCTATCTCCGGCGATTCGCCCAGGGCGAGAAATCCCGCCTCGTAAAAAGCACCTATTGGTTCACTGAAACTGGGAGGTATTTTCACCTCACAGGTATCAGGATCATAGTGGCATCCTTCTTTATCACCCTCAGTATTTGAGGGATAAATCTTTTCAACGGCAATACGCTCTGCCAGTTCGAGGATTTCTTCATAAATATCCCGGTCAAAATCCGCGTACTCATCATATTTTTTTCCGAGGTTTGCAGTCTCAAGCATTTCAAAAAGAACAAATCGTACATCTCTGGAATCAATTATTGGATTTAAAGCCATAACACCCGTCCCCCTTTGTTTATTGAACGTCCAACCAGCATGTTGGACAAGCGTCCAACATGGTTCTGCATAATCTAACAGTTTGTTTCCATTCGTCAAGTTCTTTTCGGAAAAAGTTTATTTCAGCCGGCACGTACCGGTTAATTACCTTTACAAAACAAAAGGCGCCATGTTACAATAACAACATATTTTATAACTGGTTTCTCCACAGAGGGATTAAAAAACAAATAAAGAAATGTTACTAAAACGACTAGAGCAGTTTTTTATCAGCCGGTTAAACGTTTTTTCCATAGACCCCGATGAAGGCAGGCTGGAGTATGCCCTCAAGCTTAACCTGCTCTTAATGATATCCATTTCTACTGTCTTCACTTTACTTTCAGTGATTGGCTATTTCTTTTCGTTGATCCTTCTCGACACCTTTTTAATTATGCTTTTTTTATCATTATTCTTCATGGCTGCCTGGCTCATGGCAGTAACGAAAAACTGGAAAAAAGGGCGAATTATTCCGGTTGGAACAATTTATCTCGTTGCAGTCTACGGTAATTTTATCGGCGGCATTGGGGCGCCGGCCATGCTGATATATATACTTGCCATAATCCTGGCTTCACAGCTCTACGGCAAGAGAATGCAGTTCATAACAATCGGTGCCTCAATTTTTTCTTTTTCTGTTATTGCACTGTTGCACTATAACAGCCTGATTCCCGCGCAAAGAGCCGAAACAGCTGCCTTCCAGAACCGTGTATTTATTGTGATATCTCTCATGCTCATGATCGGCATTCTACTTCGCTTTGTCATCAACCAGCTTGAAGAAGCTGTGCATGAGTCCCGGAACCGTGAACAGGAAATAGCTGCAACAAACAAAAAACTTCTCGCCGCTAATGAAGAATTTAAAGCCCAAAACGAAGAGCTTGTAGATCTAAACCAGGAAATTGCGAAAAGTGAGTATAATTTCAGAAGCCTCTTTGAATCATCGCCTATTCCCGTCGTTCTCCACAGGCTCGGCACTATTCTACTGGTTAATAAGGCCTTTGCTCAACTGACAGGCGGCGATTCTACTGATAGTCTCAAAGGAAGTTCTCTCATTAATTTTCTGGCACCGGAAGACCTTGAAAGGATTAACGGATATATCAAGGCCCGCCACCTTGGCCAGCCTGTTCCTTCAGTATATGAGACATCAGTCGTGCAACTCGATGGGACAAAGCTGCAATGTGAAATAAATGTCAGTTCAGTCATAGTAGACAATGAAACGGCAACCCTTGTTTTTGCCAATGACATAACTGACCGCAAAAACGCTGAACGGGAAAACGAACGGATGCAGAAGCAGCTTGCCCAGGCACAAAAGATGGAGGCTGTAGGCACATTGACCGGTGGAATCGCCCATGACTTTAACAACATGCTGACCGGCATCATGGGAAGTCTCAGCATGCTGGAAACCCTGGTCGACAAAAAAAAACAACCGGAACCAGATTCTTTAAAGAAATACATCATAACAGCACAGGAGTCTTCCCGCCGTGCAGCTGATATGATAAAACACCTCATGACCTTCTCCAGGAAAAGCGAACTGAAGCTGTCAGCTGTTGACATAAACCTTTCGCTCAAACACATTCAAAAGATATGTCAAAACAGCTTTCCAAAATCCATTAACCTGGATTTCACCATTGGGAACGTCCCCTTATACATTAAAGCAGATCCGGTCGAAATAGAACAGGTTCTGCTCAATCTCTGCGTCAATGCCTCCCATGCAATGACCTTCATGCGCCCCGAAGGTGAAAATCAGGGAGGAACCCTGTCGGTTTCCGCAAAAGAAATAGAATGTAGTAATAATTTCTGTACTCTTCACCAGGGTGCCATGCCCGGAGAAAACTATGTGATGGTAAAAGTTAATGATACGGGTGTAGGAATAAATGAAGAAACCCGCCGTCAGATTTTTGATCCCTTCTTTACCACAAAGAGCACCTATAAAGGAACCGGTCTCGGACTTACCATGGTATACGGCATCGTCAAACAGCATGGTGGATTTATAGACGTCTATTCTGAAGCGGGTAAGGGATCGGTTTTCAATGTTTATCTCCCAGCTGCGGGAAAACTCGCATCAATAGAAAACAGAGATACCGCCACACCCAGGCTCGTAACCGGCAGCGGCATTATTCTTGTCATTGATGACGAAAAATCCATACTGAGCGTTGCCAGCGGAATGCTCGAACAGTGCGGCTACCAGGTTATGATTGCAAAGAACGGAGTCGAAGGTATAGAGGTATATCACCGAGAACATCAAAACATTGATGCTGTTCTCCTTGACCTTTCCATGCCGGGCATGTCAGGGCTGGAAGTTTTTGAAGAATTCAAAAAAACAAATCCCGATGTAAAGGTCCTTCTGTCTTCGGGCCTCATGGAGAAAGAAGAGATAGAAAATGCCCTTAAAATCGGCATAAGGGGCTTTATCCAGAAACCATACTCAGTGGTTGACTTGTCAGCCAAATTAAAAGAAGTACTTGAGGCGTAACGTAAAACAACAGCTGCTTTGCTTCCCCTTCCTTCCCCCAAACCAAAAGTAAGTGTAGATGTATCGAATCAGCTGTTTTCCCGTTTATAAATAAATTCAGCCAAAGCTTTTAAAAACGTTATAGTAGTCAATATCGTGCAATGCAGATGACCCGAGGGCAGATCAGGGAGTTCATTCTTTATCATTGCGGGAGAAAGCGCCAGGGCTTCGGATATTTCTTTGCCCTCTACCAGTTTTGCAGCGGTGTCAGCGCATGATCTGGTATGCTCACAGCCATCGGTAAAATATTTTACACTCTGTACCACATCTCCCTTGAATATCAGATAGAATTCCATGGTATCACCGCAGATGCCTTTTACATAAGCAGAACCGTCAGGATCGTTCATTCTTCCAAAGTATTGTGAGTCTTCGATGTTCATGTTTCTTATTCTCCGTTTGCACCCTGTACCTTGTTCCGTGTACCTTTCACACCAGAATCCCCTTCAAGGCAATATCATAAAACTCATCAGTCATCTTCTCAAGGTCTAAGCTGTTAATATGCTGTTTTTTCAAGACAAAGTAAAAATAATCGACCCGCAGGAAAGCCCCGGCGATCATGTTTGACGCCATGTCGATATCAAATTCCTTTTTCACGAAACCGAGCTCTCTTCCTTCTTCGAGCTCAGTGACAATATACTCAAGCATCCGGTTTTCAAATTTTTCGCTGAAGGGCTCAAAGAGGGTACTCGACCCGGGGCCGACCCTGAAATATATGTTGCAGAGATCCTCATGGTCCCTGAAAAAATAGAGACTGAGCCGAATCAGCTCGTGAAAGTATTTCCCCGGGCCTTCGGTTTTACAGGCGGCAGCCCGTGTCAGCACCTCTTCTTCCCAGAGATCAAGAAACATGGTCAGCAGGGTGACAAAGAGCTCTTCCTTGTTTTTAAAAAAAGCATAAAAGGTCCCCTTCCCCACTTCGGCGCGGCGGATGATGTCATCAATCTTCGTGTTGTAATAGCCACCACGGGCCATGAGAATGCGGGCGCTCTCAAGAATCTCCCCCCTCCGGGGGTCAACGGGTATTCCGGTCATTGTGTGTACCTTTTTTTTCGCTTCAGCTTAAGCCTGGGCTGAAACGTACCTGAAGATACTATTTCAGGACCCCCGGCAGTCTGTCCATTCTTTTTATCACCGGTTTTTCGCACCGTGAGCGTTAACTTCCTTCACCATTCTTTTTATTACTGTAAGGGTGAAAAACCAGCGGCTTAAAAATTATTGGAATATCACAAGTATTTTAATTGACTTTTTAGCCTATACTGTACACTATTAGACCTGACAAGTCAAACATTTTTGTATATATTTAGAAAAGGAAGTTTGAGCTTTTTTTGGCCCGTAAAACTGGACGCTTGTCCAACAAAGCAGGAGATCATCATGAAACAATCAACCCGTTCATTGATTAAAAAACACGGCTGGAGGCTTGACCGGGCACTTCACAATTACATCTACTTTACTTTTTATTATCCTTACGTGTTTAGCGTGTACTACATATTCAAATTCATGGGCAAATATCTTTTCTGGATAAAGCCCTTCAACCCGGTGCTGCGGGCCGCCTTCAACCGGTACCATGCCAAGGTTCTCTCCTTTGGTGATACAAAAAAAATTTTCACCCTTGACCATGACGTTGTTGCCCTGACTCAGCAAAACAAAGAAGTTGTTCCTTTTAAATACGCATGGAAAATAATTCTCCAGGAAGCCGAGCACATCGCCGTCATGGACTGCCCCTGCAAAAAAACCCTGGGAGATAAAGACTGGACAATAAACTCATGCCTCGCCGTTGGCAAAGGAACCGCTGACTTCTGGGTTGACCATGGAAAAAAATACCACGCAAGGCGCCTCAGCCAGGAAGAAGCCCTGGACCTGATTAAAAAATTCAGAAAGGCGGGATATCTGACCCAGGCCTTTTTCAAAGTCGCCACAGGGGGAAGTTCAGGCGTTATCTGCAACTGTCATCCCGATACCTGCGTTAGTCTTCAGGCTTCCCGATTTGGAAAAAAATTTAATTCTGATTTTAACATGAATGCCCATGCGGGCTACATGGTAGAACGAAATCCTTCACACTGTGACACCTGCGGCACCTGCGCGGATATATGCCCTGGTAAAGCACTCACCGTAAAAAAAGACATCTCATGGGAACTAAGCAGGGAGGACTGCTACGGCTGTGAGCTCTGCGTTGAGCACTGCCCGAAAGATGCCCTGACCCTGGTACGAGACCCCTTAAAACCGGTTCCCTTTGACCTGGACATTATTGAGCAAAGATATACAGAAGCTAACTGACATGCTGCCCATCGCCATCATCCCGCCCCCCCACCCCCCCGGAGGGGGGCTTTAAAAATATTTTAAAAGTGAGGGGGCGAGAAGCGCCGGGTTACCAAAAATTACGGTAAGCCGGGAAAACTAAACTGGAGAATACAGTGAATACAAAAAAAGAATATGATGTAATAGTAGTCGGATCAGGAGCGGGCGGCTCAACCGTTGCCCGCGAAATGACAAAAAAAGGAAAAAAGGTGCTCCTTCTCGAACGAGGAGGTAATTTCAAATGGATGGGAAATACTTTTACCCTCACCCAGATCTACAAGCGCATGGGCCTGACCCGGAGCATCGAAGGCTATAACGTAGTGTTCCCTGACAACCTCGGGGGAGCCTCAAACATTACCGCGGGCTGCGCCATTCCACCGCAGAAAAATATCTGGGACCCTGTTGGCATTAATCTTGAAGCCGAAGCAGAAGAGGCTCGCGGAGACCTGGGAATCCAGGTACTGCCCGATGAACTGATCGGCAAAACAAATCTCAGAATTATGGAAGCGGCCAATGAAGCGGGGTACAACTGGCACCGGCTTGAAAACTTCATCGATCCCTCAAAATGTACGGGAAGCGGAGACTGCATGCTGGGATGCAAAAAAGACGCCAAATGGACAGCACGGGAATATATAAACGAAGCCCTTACTGAAGGCATGGACCTTGAGCTCCACACCAGGGCAAAAGAAATTATTGTTGAAAACGGAAAAGCCGTCGGCGTTAAGGCCGGCTGCATGGGAAAAACAAAAAACTTTTACGGAAAAAAAATTGTCCTCTCAGCGGGACTAGACAATGTCCACCTTCTCAGAAAAGCTGGCATTGATGAGGCTGGCCGGGGCTTCTGCTGTGACTGGCTTCA
Source organism: uncultured Leptospirales bacterium (assembly GCA_964585555.1). Classification (GTDB taxonomy): domain Bacteria; phylum Spirochaetota; class UBA4802; order UBA4802; family UBA5550; genus CAZHNW01. The sequence continues at coordinate 13,254 of CAZPEK010000048.1, forward strand.
GTTTGTCGGAGGCATTATTCCGGGCATGAATACCGCCAGCGGCAACAGTCCCATGACTGTCGGGACCAATGAACATTATGAAACCGACGGCCTGGTACTGACACCGGTTTTCCCTAACTGGACCATGTTCGCCGCGGTTCTCTTCTTTATGGGAATGGGCCATATGGCAAAATTCCCCAACTACTGGAAATACTCCGGGGTCATGGTAAAGGTCCGTGATGAGACAAAGGGAGAGATATTCAAGGGCCTTAAGTTTTCAAAGCCCGTTACTGAGACTGATCAAAAAAAACTCGACAAGGGCGTGGATATTATCACAAAAATACTGAAACAGGCAGGGGCATCGGAAAGCTCAATTCTTCCATTAAAACCCATGGGGGCCCACCCCTCGGCAACCTGCCGTATCGGCGAGGTGGTTGACACCAACCTGAAGACTGCGATCGATAACCTCTACTGCTGCGATGCCAGTGTCATGCCCGCGTCTCTCGGCACTCCGGTTGTCTGGACAGTTGTGTCCCTCGGGAAGCGCCTGGCGAAGCATTTGGGGTAAGGGTGACAAGCCTGTCCCCCACCCCCCGGCTCGTGATACTTAGGGTGCAGAGAGAACATAATCCTCGCCACCCCCGGCGGGGGTTTTGCGCCTTAGCTCCGATGTCACCAGCCGGCTCAAGTCCCTTTCCGGGGATTCAGGGAGCGTAACAAATTCAGCTCATGTGGCGGGCAGCCCTTAAATGCGACGAACAGCATCGTTGCCTTTAAGGTCTGGCTGCCGGAATACTGGTTGACACTCGTCAATTTCTATACGAAACTGTATACACGACACCCCGCCTGGTCTCGATGCAGCTTTTTAACAAATTAAGCTGAATAGTCAAATATCCCGAAGCCAAAAGGTGTAGTATCACAGCTTTGTAATACTGAGGTATACAGTGAGATTTTTTCTAAC
>CAZPEK010000049.1:0-12040 GCA_964585555.1 uncultured Leptospirales bacterium
GAGAAGCTGAAAGCCAAAGGAGGTCTTTGATCATGACACAGATTTTTGCATATGCCCATCAGTTCAGCGGGATTCTTCCGCTCTCCACCGGACTGAAGTATAACACTTTTTATCATTGCGGTGATAAGAGAAGAAGAAACTCCGTGTCCTGAGACATCACTGATAAAAATTCCCCATTGCTCATCGTCTCTAAAATGAATATAGTCATAAAAATCACCCCCCACAAGATCCATGGGAATATAAAGCGAGGCAATATCATCGAAGGGATCCTCGGGGGGGATAAGCTGCTGCTGGATTTCCCGGGCCATAAGCAGCTCTTCCCTGGTCTGCTCATTTCTATACTGCAGCTCATTTCGTTCTTCTTCAAGATCTTTCTGTTTATCCTCGAGCATTAACTCGGTTAAAAAATTGAGCCTCATGGTTCGGTCGATCAGGTAGGCGGCAAAAACTCCTATGATGACAGCCCCAAGAATAAAAAAATTATTATTTATTAACACGGCCATGGTATTTTCACGAAGATGTATTTTCAGCAGCACCAGTGAAGTATATTCAAATCCAGCGAGGATACACAGGCAGACAAGGAGAGCATAAAAAAATCGAAGGCGAACCAGGGTACATCCCCACATTATCACCAGCATAATCCCGGCATAATACAACTGGCTGGTTTCAGTTTCCTTAACTAATGCCATCATCGCGATAATACCAAATCCCGCCACAAGGGTCATAAAAACCATGGCCCCGTCAACAACAGCGGCAAAAAATTTTGTAAAGGAAGTTAAAAACATTAAAACAAAAAGAGGACATACAATGACAAAGCGGATAAACCATATCTGGGAAAAGGAAGAAGGGGTCATCTTCAAATCAAGAAAACCAAAGGAGGCATAGAGAATAAATCCCAGGATCAATGAGATACGGATAACGAGAAGGGAACGGGTAAAATAATAATCCCGGTACAGCTTCTCCAGGCTGGAGGGAAAATGAATACGATAAAGCAAAAGCTCAAAGGAATTACTGTTTTTCTGACTGCTGTTTTCCATGACATTTACAGTGAACTATGGCAATAAAAATTTCAATAACTTTTCCAGATTCCATTATTGAAACCTCACTGTTCCTTCATGAAGGGGTAATTTATGACCCCATCGTGGCATATGCTTCATCTGTAGTTAAAAATAATTAAAATCTTATTCAGGAATGAGCAGCATTATCATTCTGCTTTTTTCCCGGAAGTTCTCCCAGGTACTGATAAAGATAGGTCTTAATCGTGCCGTTGTAAAGCTTTCTGTTTTTTGCTGACTTCTTCCCATAAAATTTCTCAAAGTCCGGGTGGCCCGGGAGGATAAAAAGAGACCAGGAATCAAGGTCCTGAAACTCCTTTCCCATTTCACGGTAGAGTTCTCCTGCCTCTTCCTTGTCTCCCATCCGCTCTCCATAGGGGGGATTGCATATGATGCATCCAAATTTTTTCCGCGATCTGAACTCCTGGACCGGTTTTTTCTGAAAAACAATATCATCTTCAACTCCAGCCCGGGCGGCGTTCTCCTGGGCGGTTCTAAAAACTTTCTTATCATGATCTGAGGCGAGTATGGTGAGTGTTACATCTTTTACCGCACCGCGGGCTTCTGTCCTCGCCTCTTCCCAGACGTTTGCGGGAACATAACTCCACTTTTCAGCTGCAAATTCACGGTGCAGTCCCGGAGCCATGTTTTTCCCTATCATCGCTCCCTCGATGGCAATGGTGCCTGAACCGCAGAAGGGATCAGCCAGAATACGGTCCGGGGTCCAGCGGGATAAATAGACCAGTGCGGCGGCCAGGGTTTCACGCAGGGGGGCTTCTCCATATGCAGGACGGTACCCCCTTCGGTGAAGGCCTTCACCGCTGGTGTCAAGGGAAAGAGTAACTTCATCCTTAAGAATAGAGACATCGATGCGGTACCGGGAACCGCTTTCAGAAAAACGCTCAGATCCGTACCGGCGCTGCATGGCGACAACCAGCGCTTTTTTTGAAATGGCCTGGTTATCCGAAACGGATTTCAGTCCTGACTTTACCGACTTACCTGTTACATGCATAAAGGCATCTTCGGGGAGAAAGTCCTCCCAGGGAACAGACTTCACGCCATCGAAAAGCTCATCATAATTGACAGCGTCAAATACCGCCATTCGAATATAGACACGGTCAGCACAGCGAAGCCAGAGGTTGCAGCGGGCAATCGCCAGCCAGTCTCCCTCAAAAAGAACCTTCCCGTTTTCAATATAGAGCTCCTCGTATCCAAGGTTTCTTACTTCCCGGGCGACTATTGACTCGAGGCCAAAGGCACATGATGCCATAATGGTAAATGTCTTCATTCTTCCTTCATTAAATCTGTTAATTTGGTAATACCAGTAATTCCCTTCAGCACAGAAAGGGCTGTTTTAACCTGTTGCCGCAATACATCTTTAACGGGTAATGAAGTCAAGTCTTTTGATATACAAAAAATCTTTCTTTGATTTAATAAACTGCACTCGTATATTAACTCTTAACAGGTATTAAGTCAACAAGGAGCGAATTATCTTTTTTCTTATTTTCAAAGAAGGAAGGTATCTGGGACAAGTACTGAACTTCATCCGCATCAGTGAAAGGCTACATCTTTCTTAAAACACGCTGCAGAACCTGGGCAAGGAGTTCTACCGTATAAGGCTTAATAAGAATATCGGTGAAGCCATATTTCTTAAAATCAGCCATAACCGGATCGTTGGAATATCCACTGGAGGCTATTGCCAGAATATTTTCATTTAATTTTTTAAGCTCAACTACGGCTTCTTTCCCCCCCATGCCTCCCGGAATGGTGAGATCAAGCATAACCACATCAAAAGATTTTCCCTCTTCGAGAGATTTCTGAAACAGCTCAACAGCCTGTTTGCCATCAATGGCAAGGACCACATCATAGCCAAGGCGTTCAAGAATTTTTCCCGTTGAACGACGGATAATATCCTCATCATCCATAACCAGTATACGCTCAGAGCCCCGGGCTGGCTGCTCAGTAGCAGAATCTTCCTTAAAATCTTCGGTAATTGGTCCTGCAGAAGGAAGAAAAATAGAAAAAGCCGTTCCCCTTCCAGGAGCAGTATCAACATCGATGAAACCTTCATGCTGCTCAATGATAAAATAGCAGCTCGAAAGCCCGAGGCCGTTCCCCTTTTCTTTCGTAGTAAAGAAGGGAATAAAAATATATGCAAGCACAGAACGGGGAATGCCGGGGCCCTGGTCCCTGATAGTCACCTTGACATAATCTTCCTTTTCCTTATGCTTCCCCTTGACAACAATATTAACAGCGGAAATTTTGATTTCACCACCATCAGGCATAGACTGTATGGCATTTAATACAATATTATTAATAACCTGGCTGATCTGCCCTTCATCGATATTAACTCCCCAGAGGTCATCAGCGATGGCATATTCTGCTGAAACAGTTGCCCCACTGAGAGTGAAGCTTACGGTTTCATGAATCAGATTTTTAAGCCTGACCATAGTTCGAACCGGTGAACCTCCCCGGGCAAAGGTTAAAAACTGCTGCGTAATATTACGGGCCTTGTATGCTATCCTTTCTGCTTCTTCAAGGAGATCAGCAACTTCAGGATTATCCTTTGAACTGAGAAGAGCCATTCCAATATTTCCCGTCAGTCCCGTCAGTATATTGTTAAAATCATGGGCTATCCCCCCCGCCAGGGTTCCCATGGCATCAAGCTTATTCTTTTTAACCATTTCTCCTTCGAGACGCTTCCGTTCGGAGATATCTCTGACAACAAGGAGAATACCGTGTTTCACACTATCCTGGTCTCTCAGAGGTGAAATCGTATATTCAATGATGCGCTGGTCTTCATCGCTGACAAAAAGAACAGCCTCACGGGTTTCAGAAATCCCGCTCACTGAAAAAAGCTGGGGAGTAATATCCCTTTCCGGATCTTCACGGTCAGCGATATGAATAACTTTGTGTATTGGTCTTCCGACAACCTTCAAAGCATTAACGCCAAGCATATCAATCATTGAACGGTTCATATACCTGATGTTTCCCTCAAGATTACAGGTAACCACTCCTTCCTCTATTGATCTCAAGGTAACCGCCATCTGTTCCCGTTCATGAAGCAGGTCACGGTTTACCCGGGTAAGCTCTTCGTTTGACCTGACAATGGTACTACGCATGATATTTATTCGGTCAGCAAGACCAATTGAGAGAAAAAGAACCTGGATGCCACTGCCGATCTGCTGTCCCCAGGCGGTTAAAAAATTATGAGGCAGCAGACCAAAGTCACGAAAAATATTAAGAAACGATCCGGTTAAAAAAATCGTCCAGGCTATCACGTAGAAAATCGCCTGACGCCGAGCCCATTTGAGGGCTAAAATACTTCCTGCCAGAAGAACAAGAATGATAATTATTGAGCTCCCAAGTACCAGCTGTATAGCATACCGGTAGGGAGCGAAAAGTGAAAAGACCATACCGAAAGCAAAAATAACAATCAGTACCCTGAGGGTATATTCAAGAAGCTTCGGCCCTTCCCAGAGACGCATAAAATAACGGGAAAAGAGAGTAAGAGAAAAAGCCGTAAAAGCGACAAGAAAGGGGACACAGACATTGGCCCACCATACAAAATTACTCCATAAATACTGGTAGGCCAGACCGTTATAGGCAAGGCGAAAAAGCATAAAACCCAGTATAAAGAGTACATAATAAAGGTAATCAAGTTCACGGACAAAAATATAGATTATAAAATTGTAGAGCATCATAGAGAGCATCAGGCCGTAAAAAATCCAGAGAACAATCGATTCTGTCTCCTGGTGCCTGGAAAATGTTTTCTCTGACCAGATAACCAGGGGAACATTTGAGTTACTGGTTGTTTTAATCCGCAGGTAGTACAGGGACTTACCAGGCTTAACCGTTACCCGGAATACTGGATTGCGAAATGATACATCCCGGGTTTCAAAAGGGACCATGTCCCCCGCTTTTTTCGGATTTTTATAGCCACTGGCGGGATCAAAAAAAGTTACTTCATCCATAATTGGATTCTGCACTTCGAGAAGAATCTTTTTTTCTTTTTCTCTGCTGTTATTGAGCGACAGTGCTATCCAGATAACATAGTCAGTATAGCCGTAACTGGGGACATCCTTTTGGGAAGAAAAAAATTTTTTCTTTGAGCTAATAACATCAGAGAAACTCAGGGTACCTGCTTTATCAATCAATATGCGACACTGTCGCTTGACCGGTATACTGTTAAAATTCCCGCCAACCTCAATTTGATTATCACCGTTTCCCGAAACTGGTAACGATAAAGCCAGAAACAATAAGATGTAGCACATCTTCTTCATATATTACGAAGAGTACCACGAAGAATGCAAAATGTAAAGTTTATATTTTCATAAAGTTTAAGAAGAGTATCCTTGTTGACGAATCATTAAAGCAATGGCACCATTACACTATTCAAATTTATTATACAGGAAGTTTACATGCCAAAAGAAAATACCCACATATACTATGCTGACACATTGTTTGAGAGTCTCACTATCGGCCCCTGTAAAGAAATCATTAAATCACACCTGAAGGAATATTACCTCGGGGCCATTTCACCGGATATATACTTTTACCACCGTGATGAAGTAAAAACAAAAATTTCTGTAGCCCTTCACGGCTGCAACGGTGAAAAAACCAATCGTATTATCCTTGCCATGCTAAAAGCCCCTCAGTCCCCGAAAGATTTTGCCTTTGCCGCCGGTTATATGACCCACACGGTTCTCGACATGACCTTTCATCCTGTTGTCTATTATCTCTCAGGGAACTACTATGATGAAGATCCGGCAAAAGAAGCATCGGCTCAGTATCGGCACCGGTACATTGAAACAGCACTTGACATGATTGTGGCGGGCCGCCTGAAATCAAATCGAATACTTTCCATCGGGCTTCTCAGGGACCTGAAATTTAATGATTATTTAAAGGAAGAATTCAAAGTATACCCTGAAGAAACAGCCGCGACATTAAACCGTCAGCTCTCACTCAACGGCCTCATGACAAAAAAATTACTCTATCCTGTTCTCAGGCCCTTTGCAGGCGGGAAGTCAAACAGAGGACTCTTTTACGGAAATATTTCACGGAAGGATCGAAAGCGCCCGCTTCACAATGACATGGAAGTTCGGGGCATCTTTACAGGAGAAAAAAAGACAGTTTCATTTGCCGGTCTCTTTGACCAGGCTGTCGAAAAGGCCAGACCCCGCCTCAAAGCCATGTACAAATTCTGGTCAGGGGATATCAGTATCAGTGAACTTGAAAAGATAATCCCGGGCGAAAGCCTCGACACGGGGAGCACGACACGTAACATTCGCTCAATGCGCTATTCAATAGCAAGTGAGCCTGCTGAAGGGTCAAAAAAATAAAATTCAGCCTGTAGCGAAGCTTCTGTTATCCCAGGGATTTTTCCATGAGGTCAAGAAACTGGTTAAAAAGGTCTTCAGGAGAAAGTCCATAGGCTTCAGAGAAATGATCCTTCCTCATTAAAATAATCTGCATTACTCCAAAGACCTGGCCCCAGACAAGAAGCATCATCTGCTGAGAGGTCAGTGAGGTTTTAATGGCTCCCCTGTTTATACCCAGTTCAATAGCGTCTATGACAAATTTACCATAGGTATCTGAAGCGTTGCTGCAGCGCTCTCTGAAACCGTTGTCATCATCGGCCTTTTCTTCCCCCCCGTAATAATTCCTGCTTCGTGATTCGTAGGTCATGATAAGATTAAAATAATCTGAATGCTCAGTTGAGAAATTATAAAAGGCCCGTCCCAGCTCCCGGGTCAGGGTGAATTTTTCTTTATGATTTTCAAAGGCTGTAGAGAGACTTTTGATAAGTATTTCCTGCCCTCTCTGAACTACGGCGAGAAAAAGTTCTTCCTTGTCTTTGAAATAAAGATAAATAGTCCGTTTGTTGTAGCCCGCCTCACGGGCAATCTCTTCCATGGTTGCCCCGTCAAGCCCCTTGCTAAAAAATACTGATTCGGCGATATCCGCAATGCGGTTACGGCGCTGTTCCTTTTCCCAGTTTTTTCTATCCTCTGATTTTCGTTGTGCCATTCTCGTTACTGTCCTGTTAATATTTTTGCGCAAATTCTGATACAATTGCGTTGCATTTGTCAATGTATTAACGAAAAAAATTAAAAAATACTTCAACTTTTTCACGGGACATGACTATTGTTAGTAAATCGCTAAACAACAGCAGCAATATGTCATTTTTAGTGAAGAGGCTTAAAACTTTATAGCGTCGATTTCTTTTCGTTCAGCCTTATCAAGGAGACCACAGCTTCCGATGAAATCAAGAAACATTTCCAGAAGAAGCGGATCAAGCTGAAGATTTCGGGCGACAAAATTTGTTTTCATTACCTTGAAGGCTTCGAGGTAGGACATCTTTTTTCTTCCCGTCAAAGCCAGAAAGACATCGATTATTTCAATGACCTTGCAGGGGAAGAAGGAAAGGGCATCACCATTTTTAAATTCTTTTTCGTCATAGGTGAGGAAGTACCGCACATTAGAATAATCAAGTTTTTTCCCCGTCAGCTTTCCCATAATGGGGGCGGCAAAGTTATAACTTCCTTTACCCCCGTAGTACTCATGATGAAAAGCCGCCATGGCGACTACGGGAAAAGAATACTTCTGGGTTTTTAAAATCATATTATAACCAGTCAGGACGTGAACCTTAACCAGTTCATGATCGTAAGCTTCTTCGCCGTCATGATAGCTGATGAAGGGAACTTTTCCGATATCATAAAGCAGCGCACCGATGGCATACTGAAGGAGATCCTTTTCAACATTAATGCGGCGCAAGCCTCCCTTGATAACGGTCTCTATGGTAATATTCAAATCGGGAAGACGGCGATGGTAGTGACGCAGCAGTTTCTCCTTAAAATTCCCGCGAATATTTTTAGTAAAGAGTCCCTGGTCAACATAATCATTGTAATAAAGGCCAAAGCCGATAAACCAGAGAAGAGCCTTACACATATTATCAATAGTAAGGGAACCGGTATTTATTTCTCTGATGAGCTGATAGTTCTTCCATGATCGATCCTGCTTAAAAAATTCAATAAGAATTTTAACGATCCATTCTGTCTTGATAAAAACACCAAAGAGATTATTTTTAACATTTTCCGTGGAAAGATTATCCTCAAGGTTGGCATAGTTGGAATAAAAAGTATTAGCCATGACTTTGACCATCTTGACCAGAGATTCAACGTCAAACTCAACACCGGACTTTTGAAGAGAATCGAGGGTTTCGATGCTTTCATCGAGTATTTCTTCCCGTTCTACTACTGAAAGATTTTGAAATTTATCTATCTGATCGCTGGTATTGCCGTATTCTTCGAGCTTTTTAATGAGAGCCTTCTCCCGGAGAGACTGGTTTAACTGGGCATGAGTTTGTTTGTTTTCCCGGGGCACGGCAATCTTGGACTGCCACTGTGCATCAATAAAGAGATCAATGTTCCGTTCAGCCTCACCGAGGAAATGTTCAAGCTTTTCAACAGGTATCGGCACCAGCTGGCCCTCAGCATTTCTTCTGACAACAGCAACCCGGGCGGCAACCAGCTTGCTCAGGTTGTCAGCAATCACATCAAGGGTAACGGGTTTTAATCTAAGCTTCTCTTTTTTTTCCTGACTGTTCGATTCTGCCATAGCCTGCTTCTCATATTCTGATTTCTTATAACATTTCAGATACGGGGCTGTATGTCAACTGACTTTCTGTTATCGTATCTTTTGCCATACCTCGCCGGTGGAATAACTGCCGGAACAATACTATAATGTTAACCCGGAAGTGTCAATGTATAGAGAGGCCCTGACTTCCTGTTAGAAAAATATGCTAATCTGTTTTTCTTATTTTTTTTAAAACCTTATCCGCAAGGTCAGGATACAGGCGCGTCATGCAGTCAGGACAGATACCATGAGATATTTTTTCCCCAGCTACTGATGCAATTTCTTTACTCACAGGAATCCAGATTTCATTTTCAACCTTGGCTTTTTTGCAGGCAGCACAGAGAGTCAGCATCGACGTACTCTTTGTTCCCTCAGAAATAACCGTATTCTCAAAAAGTGAAACAAGGGCTTCTCTGCTCGAACCAGGTACCACCTCGTTTCCCAGGTCTATCACAATACCCCTGAGCTTCTCAATTTTATTATCACCGGTTCGCTCGACCACAATGCCCCGATCCATGTACCAGTGATAGCTGTTATCTGCAGCGCGTATCCTGTAATCAATCTGGTATAAATCAGTTTGACCGGTCAGAAGCATCCTCATTGCATCCATGGTCTTTTCATAATCATCTTCATGAAGAAGGTCAGTAAAGGCCTGGTAGCCCTTTAAGCGGAATTGAGCAGGGTCATAGCCCAGCATGGTCGCCTTTAGATCATTAAACTCAACACTGTTATCAATAACATTCCATTCCCACCATGGAAAAGGAGAATCCATAAAAAGATTTATACGATTTTTTTCTGTCGGCATACCCTGTTTCCTTTATCCAGACAATACATCCAGTGGCCTGCAGGATATATTAAAAAACAAATAATTACCAGCAGAAAATGTCAGCTCCTGTCTTTAAGTAATTTTTCTGTGGATACAATTGCCAATTAGATCAAAGAGCTTTTCCAGGGCGAAGGGCTTGAAAAGATATTTTACCTGTAATGCAGTAAATTCATCTTCATGGGTTGGATCACCCGTCATAAAAAAGAATTTTTCCCTGATTTGAGGATCATCAGCCTGAAGCACATCAAATAATTCCAAACCATTCATTTCCGGCATATCCACATCAGAGATAAGTATGTCATAATGATGCTCTTTCAGTTCTTTGAGTGCTGCGGCGCCGTTAACAGCTCCTGCTACCCGATAGTCATCACTTAAAATATCCATCAGCAATTCTCGATAGGGCTGGTTATCATCTATTATAAGTATAGCATGATCCCAGAGTTTAGGTAATCCGTCAATTCTTTCAAGCCAGGATTCACCGCTCTCAATGGATCCAAAATAATCCTTAATGCGTTGTTCATGATTCTGAATAATTGATGACATACTCTCAAACTCTTTACTTTTCTCTGCCAGAGTTCTTATAATATAAATAAAAATATCATTCCATTCTGAAAACTCGACCTTAATCAATAAATCATATAACTCTTCCTCATTTTTATGATGCTGGGCATCAAATTCAACCAGTTGCCTCAGAGGCTCTTCAAAATAATTACGGGTGTTCTCATCAATAATAATATCTTCATTTTGTATTTCATTTTGAATTACAAATTCATGAGCTTTCTTCATTACCTTAAGATGAAACAACTCATCTTCTGCCATTTTTACCATAAATCTATTCAACCTTCCATTATATGCAAATGTTCCTGCAATACGCCTGTAGACTGCAGCAGCAGATTCTTCCATACCTGAAAGCCAGGTTATTAATTCAAACATTTTTTATTTCCTGATATTTGATTATACATGCAAAATGTGATATGCCTGTACCTTGGTTATTAAGTAAATACTATAATACTTATAAATACCAAAAAAAACAAGAAATAAGTATTTTTTAATATATAGCATCTTCAATGTAATATAAAATGTATATCAGATGTTTGGACAGTCTACAGAAAATTCAGGAACTTATTGCTGAATTAAACTTGACTTTATTCATTATAGTGCACTATATTTCACTATAATGAATAAAGTAAATTGAGACCAAACCGGGGCATACCATGGATTCAAAAAAGGCACAACTTCCTCTTAAAGGAAGAAACAAAAAGGATATACTCAAAAACCTGAAAGAATATGCTTCCGATGACCCGAAGTACAAAGATCTCAAAACCTGGAGCCTGGTCTATTACCTGGGAGAAGAGCACACAAAGTTTCTCCAGGAGGCTTACGGCATGTTTCTCTCGGCGAACGGCCTTAACCCGATGGCCTTCCAGAGCCTGAAGAAACTTGAAAACGATGTCATCGCAATTACCGCGAAGCTCCTCAACGGGGACGATGAAACATGCGGCGTCATGACATCAGGGGGCACTGAAAGCTGCCTCCTGGCTGTAAAGACCTTCCGCGACCTGGCCCGGGCAAAGCGCCCCTGGATCAGAAGACCCAACATGGTCATTCCGGTAACCGCCCATGTCGCCTGGGAAAAGGCGGCAGAATACTTCAACGTGAAACCACGCCGCGCTCCCCTTGATAAAGATTATCGCCTCGATATAAAAGCGGTGAAAAGGCTGATAAATCGAAACACCGTCATGCTGCTCGGGAGCGCCCCGGAATATCCCCACGGCATCATCGACCCCATCGAAGAGCTGGGGGCTCTCGCGCAGGAAAAAAATATTCCCCTCCATGTAGACGCCTGCGTGGGAGGCTACTTTCTTCCTTTTATTGAAAAGATCGGCCGGGAGCTTCCCCCCTGGGACTTCAGGGTACCCGGTGTAACTTCAATTTCTGCTGACACCCATAAATACGGCTTTGCCGCCAAGGGGGCCTCAACGATCATGTATCGTAACACCAATTACATGAAGTATCAGTTCTTTGTTATGGAAGACTGGCCCGGGGGCGTCTTTGCCTCCCCCGCCCTTCTCGGCACCCGTCCCGGCGGGGCTTATGCTGCCGCATGGGCGGCCCTCCAGGCTATCGGCGAAGAGGGATACCTCGACATCGCCAGAAGAACCATGAAAACCACTGACGCGATGCTTGCGGGTATAAGAAAAATTCCTGAACTTGAAATTATCGGCGAGCCGAAGGCAAGTCTTTTCGGCTACATGTCAAAAGATAAAAATGTTAATATTTTTGCCGTGGGAGACCAGATGGATAAAAAGGGCTGGCATATTGACCGCCTGCAGCGTCCCGACGGGCTTCATGCCATGGTAACGCCCCTTCACGAGGCATCAGTCAAAGGCTACCTGAAAGACCTGAAGGCTTCGGTAAAGGAAGTGAAGGCCCACCCGGAACTGGCAGAACAGGGGGGAGCCGCGACCTACGGCATGATCTCACATATACCCCTCAGGGGCATGGTTCGCAAACAGGTGCT
>CAZPEK010000049.1:12070-13988 GCA_964585555.1 uncultured Leptospirales bacterium
AGAAGAAGGCCCCCAGGATCTGGCAACCCGTTTTGGACTCTGGTTTCTGAGAATAAAACGAAAGCTTGGCTGAAAAGCACCATAGGTGATGTGAAGGCGCGGAAGCGCTTCCGCGCCTTCACATCACCTATACAAACATATCGGAGCGGCATCATGAAAGACCTGAAAGAAATACCCCAGAGCAAAAAAGATCTCGACAATTACGAAGTAAATAATGTATTTCATTCCTGGTCATACCAGCCAGCCGCTTCTCCGGTACGGGTTGTTTCCGCAGAGGGTGTGCGCTTTAAGACTGAAGACGGCAGAGAGCGCCTCGACTTCAGCTCATGCTTTGTGAGCCACAACATCGGTCATGGCGACAAACGGGTTATCGAGGCCATTACAAAACAGGTAACAGAACTGGCCAGTTTCGCTCCAAGCATGTCAAACAGCCCGCGGGCACTGCTTGCTAAAACCCTTGAAGAGATTACCCCCGGAGACCTCTCCCGCTCATTTATATCCCTTGGTGGAACCGAAGCAAATGAAGCGGCGGTAAAGATATGCCATCAGTATACGGGACGACGAAAAATACTCACCCGCTACAAAAGCTATCACGGGGGAACCGCCGCCTCTATGTCCCTTTCAAGCGGAGACGCAAGAAACTGGGCCCAGGTCCAGGGAGGCACTGAGTACGTCAGGATTCCCCAGCCCTACTGTTACCGATGCAGTTTCGGCCTTGAATATCCTTCCTGTGACATGCGGTGTGTAACCTATATAGATGAAATCATTGAGCTTGAAGGCGGCTCTGAACTGATAGGTGGCATCATCTTCGAACCGATCACCGGGGCAAACGGCATCATTGTCCCCCCAAAGGAATACTTCCCCCTCTTAAAAAAAGTATGCGACAAATGGGGTATCCTGATGATAGCCGATGAAGTCATGACGGGCTTCGGCAGAACCGGTGCCTGGTTTGCCATGGATCACTGGGACGTATCGCCGGATATAATGTCTCTGGCAAAGGGAATCACCGCAGGCTATCTTCCCCTGGGGGCCACCATTGCGACAAAGGCCATTGGTGATTATTTTAAGGAAAACTTTTTCAGCCACGGGGCAACATATGCGGGTCATGCTACCGCCTGTGCCGCGGCACTGAGAGTCATCAGCATCTACCAGGAAGACGGGCTGATTGAAAACTCCCGCGTCCTCGGGACATACCTGAAGGAGAAAGCCATGGAACTCATGGATAAACATTCTTCAGTTGGTGATGTCCGGGGTCTCGGCCTTTTCGTGGGCCTTGAGCTGGTAAAAAATAAAAAAACCCGGGAGCCCCTGTTGAGCACTGACGCAAAAATACGCCCCGGCATGAACCCGAAGCTCGCAGTGGCCCGAAAGCTCGGGGAGCTCGGAATGATAGCCATGGCGGCCAATCCAGGAAATGTGATTGCAATGGCGCCTCCCCTTATTATAACGAAAGACGAGATAGACGAAGGCGTCGCCATGATGGATATCGCCCTGGAAGAAGCCGACAGGCATGCCGACGCGTAAAGAGGGGGATGAGCCATGTATGGATACAGAGAACAAATTCTCCATGTGAACCTCACAGACAAGAGCACCGAATCCAGAAAACTCGATGAGGCAACAGCCCGGGCATTTCTCGGAGGCAACGGCCTGGCGGCGAAAATCATTCACGACACGGTTCCCAGGAACGCAGATCCTCTTGGCCCGCAAAACTGTCTGGTCTTTGCGGCAGGCCCCTTCAACGGAACCCCTGTCTGGGGTACGGGGCGCGGGCATCTTGCCGCCATCAGCCCCCTGACGGGAATTTTCGCAGACTCAAACTTCGGCGGAGACTTTGCCTCGAAAATTAAAGCATCGGGCTATGATGCGATTGCCGGTACCGGTGCGTCAAAAGAACCGGTCTATCTCTATATAAACAACG
>CAZPEK010000050.1:0-10654 GCA_964585555.1 uncultured Leptospirales bacterium
GAGAAGAAAAAAGAAAAACAGCAGGAAATCAAAAAGAAAGAAGATCAGATAAAGAAAAAAGAAGATCAGGCAAAAAAAGAAGAGAAAACTATTAAAGATAAAGAGAAACAAACTGAAAAAGAAGAAAAAAAGCAGAAAGAAACAAAAGAAGAAATAGAAAAGAAAAAAGATCAGATAAAAAAAGAAGAAAAAGAACTGAAAGAAGACGAGAAGAAAAAAGAACCCGAAAAGACTCTTTCCGAAGAAGAGCTGAAAAAGAAAAAAGATGAGCTGGCAAAAAAAGAAGACGACCTTGACAAACGCGAAGACCGTCTCCGGGACAAGCAGCTTGACAAAAGTATTTACGGCTCAAGTCTCTACTACCTGAAGATACGTCAGTACCTTTCAGGGGGCCATTACAACAATGAGATGTACCTGATTAATCCGAAAACCCGTAAAATTATTTTGAAGTCTCCTATCAACAACATATGCGGAAAGCGCTACGATGTATTTTCTGATGGTGTTGTGGTAATCACTCACCTGGGCAACCACCGCTCGGGACACCGGCTTACTCTTCTTGATAGAAATACCCTGAAACCGATACGCAACGGTACTGATGATATCTTCTGGAGAAGCTTTATTGAGATACGGGATAACCATGTTTATGTTATCATGGAGCAGCAGGGGCAGTATTACCTGGGCAAGTATGACAGCATGTTCAAGCTGGTAGCCCGGTCAAATGAATGGATCAATGAAAACACCTTTATCAGTTTCTTTGAGGAATACATCTACATAAACAGAAAGGACAAACAAATCATGGTTCTCAAAAAAGAGGACCTGACACTGGTTGATATAATCAAGCCCTGATCAGTGGAGCTTGATTATAATTTCAACACGACGGTTTTTCTGCCGCCCCGTCTTTGTTGCATTGTCGCTGAGCACCAAAGCCGCGGTAGGAAAACTTGTCGTGCCCCATTCCTTTTTTCAGATACTTTGCAACTGAACGGGCCCTCTCCTTTGACAGCTTTTTGTTATAACCTTGCCTGCCGATACTATCGGTGTGTCCTTCAACAATTATTTCCCGGTCTGGATATTTCTTTCTGAGTATTCCGATTACCTTTTCAAGGGTATTTTGGGTATCTCCCCGCAAAAGGGCTGAATCAAAATCAAAAAGAACCTCGCCCATACGAAGAACCAGGCCCCGCTTATCAACATCAACATCTATTCCCTTTTCCTTTCCCAGCTCTTTTTCTATCTCTTTTTTTGCCTTCTCCTTGTCTGAATCTGAAACAGGCTTATAAAGACGATTTGTTGTCTTCATATTCATTCGAAATTCCATGGAAGCAATTCGCCGGCCATCACGAAGAAAAAATACAATACGGTACATGTCATCGATATCAACAGGCTTATTCTGTGTAATGTCCCACTGGATTATACCTGCATTCTGGCCGTATATTTTAAGGGGAAAATCACGGGGAACCTGCATACCTTTCAGATTTTTATTGATGACATACTTATACATGATTACGGCAATACGGCTCTGTTTCAATGACTTCACTTCAGAGAGCTTATACTCGACTGGAAAGGTAAGTTTAAAGGGGCGTGAAAAATTATTTAAAACCAGGTCGGCGTTACTTGTCCATGTACCTCCCACCGCTACATCACCTTCGGGGAAAGAAGGTATGTGGCGAAGATTCGGCATATAATCTTTCTTCCTCATTATAAACCGGCCCCGGGGAGTAACACCGAAATCCGCCATGTACTGTTCCCGAAGATGAAAAACCGATTTGCCCCTTTCCCGATGAAAGACAGAAAAAACACCCTTCAGGTTACTCAGGTCTTTCTTTTTTTCAAAACAGGTCAAATCAATAATATTCCGCTCTTCGTATATTCTTCTGAGATGATTATTCACCAGGTAATTAACCTTTGCAGTGCGCGTAATCTCAAGACGGTCATTCCGCGGAATATCCCATGTCAGGGTAACTGCTGCTGCCGGCACTGCTGCAGTAACCGGCAAAAAAACCAGTGCGATTATACTTTGGATGATTGCTTTTTTCATGGCGATACTTCCCCCCTTTCAATATCGGCTGGGTCAGGATTTATATGAAGGAAGTTTTCTTTTTTTTGCCTTTTCTTCCCCACCCAAAAAAAACCAAAGGTTCCCGGGACAATATTATGCCAGGGGAAAACCGACAGTATTAAAAAAAACTTGTCGGACGGTTTTTTCCTTGATTTTTTTCAGCCACTCTTTAAATGTACCTTAAAAAGTAAATATACAATTTTAAGTATTGACTGGTTCCCCCGCACAAGCTGCAGCAATCAAAAAACGGGGAAGATGGCTTTAAAAAGTTAACATCGTTTAGGTTATCAGGAGATTGTAATGAATTTGAAAAACACAGTAATACCGGAGATTTTCAAAAATCAGGTCAAAAAATACGGTGACCGGGTATATGTCCAGTACAAGGATGAGTCGGGCCAGTACCAGGATATCTCATGGAATCAGCTCAATAAAAAAGTAGACCAGACAGCATGGTACCTCCTTTCCCAGGGAATAAAAAAAGGTGACCGGGTCGCGGTCTTTTCAGCAAACAGACCTGAATGGTATAGTGCCGACCTGGCAATTCTTTCAATCGGCGCCGTGAATGTTCCTATTTATGCAACCAACTCAGCAGAAGAAGCCCTCTACGTACTTGAGCACTCCGGCTCTCTCATCTGCTTTTGCGGCACCAGTGACCAGATGGAAAAAACCCTTCAGGCAAAAAAGAAATATCCAAAATTAAAAAAAGTTGTCGTCTTTGATGAACTTGAAAAAAAGAAAAAAGATGTCGTCGCCTTTGAGAAGGCTCTCGAAGAAGGAGAAGCCTACACGAAAAAAGACCAGCTTAATAAACGCCTTAAGGCAATAAAGCCGGCAGACCTTGCAACGATCATGTATACATCCGGAACGACAGGAGATCCCAAGGGCGTCATGCTTTCCCATGATAACTTTGTATCTGATGTTCGGCAGATACTTACTGACTTCGCTGACTATATAGATGAGGATAATCAGCTCCTTTCGCTGCTTCCCCTTTCACATTCCTTTGAGAGGACCGCGGGATATTACATGCCCATGGCGGCGGGATGCACTGTTGCTTTTGCAGAAGATTTCACTACACTCCTTGAAGACCTCAATAAAGTACGGCCTACATTCATGGTCAGCGTTCCGCGGGTATATGAAAAAATACATTCAACGATTCTTTCCCGGCTTCCCGAGGCCTCAAAGGCAAAACAGCTGCTCTTCGGCATGGCAACTAAAACTGCGGCGAAAAATCTGCCGATTGCATGTGCCGACCAGGAGCCCACAGGCCTCTTCGGCATACGATACCGGCTTTTCGATAAACTTGTTTTTTCTAAAATCAAAGAGGCCCTCGGTATGGACCGCATTAAGTATGTGGTTTCAGGGGGCGCGCCCCTGTCTGTGTCTGATGCGGAATTTTTCATCGGCATGGGACTGAAGATTCTTGAAGGCTTTGGCCTGACCGAGACCACACCGGTAACCAATGTCAATCCCCCTGGAGGCATCAAGGCGGGAACTATCGGGCCGCCTCTTTGTGAGACAAAGGTAAAGATTTCTGAAGATGGTGAATACCTGATTAAAGGTCCCCAGGTCATGCAGGGCTATTACAAAAACAAAAAAGCCACCGATGAATCGTTCACCAAAGACGGCTGGTTTCGAACCGGCGACATGGCCATGATAGATGACGAAGGTTATGTTCGCATAACAGGACGCATTAAGGACATTATTGTTACTGCCGGAGGAAAAAACATTTCCCCCCAGAATATTGAAAACAGCCTTAAAGAATCACAGTATATCGAACAGGTAGCGGTCATCGGAGACCGGCGCAAGTATCTCTCAGCACTGATCATTCCCGCCTTTGACAACCTCGCGGCCTGGGCGAAGAAAAACGAAATTCTCTATACTGAATACAGCGAACTGACACAGAATCCGGCGGTCATTGAGCTCTTTGATGAAGAAATCAAAAAATACACGAAGCAGTTTGCCCGTGTTGAGCAGATTAGAAAATTCAGTCTCCTCGATGCTGAATGGACTCAGGATACCGGAGAGCTCACTCCTTCACTGAAGGTCAAGCGCCGGATTATCGAAGATAAATACAGCAATACCATTGACGGGATGTACCCCGGCGAATAAGTAATTATTCCTCTAATAATTATTCTGGTTGATTATCTACTCCCGGAGGCAACTCCGGGAGCTTTTTTTTGGTTTATGGCAGAAAACTACCTTTAAGTCTCCGGGATAAACCGGTCTCCTCGGCAACCGGACTGGTTGTCGAGGGTCGCCGAGACAGACCATTTGCCATCGGAAGTCTTTGCTGTCATTTTCTTCTATGCAAAAAAAAGCTACCGGTTATCAATAACCGGTTTCGCGTCTTTTCCCTCGCGGCGAAGGGTTTCAGGTTCGACAAGGGTTACCTTCGCTGATATTCCCAGTTCAGAAAGTATGGTGTTTGCAATAAAGGCCTTAAGCTCAACAAGTTTCTTTACCTCGTCGGCAAAAAGACTGTCTGATACTTCCACCTGAATATCCAGGGTATCATTACCATCTACATTATCGACAACAATCCTGAAGCGGGGCTCCGTATCCTGGGCCTTCTTCAAAATGTCTTCTATCTGAACGGGAAAAAAGCTGACTCCCTTGACAACGATCATATCATCAGTTCTCGTCCCTACATGCTGCATTCTCAAAAAAGTTCTGCCGCATGAACACTTCCCTTCAAGAATAGAAGAGAGGTCCCCGGTGCGGTACCTGATAAGGGGAAAACCTTCACGGGTTATGGTCGTAAAAACCAGCTCACCTTCCTCTCCATGGGGCAGAGACTCACCGGACTCAGGATCAATGACTTCAACAATAAAATGGTCTTCATTAATATGAAGGCCGCTCTTCTCTTCGCACTCCCCCGCTGCGCCGGGCCCCACAAGGGTATTGATGCCATAGGTATTATAGGCATTGATATGAAGCTGTTCTTCAATAATGCCGCGTATTTTATCATTCCAGGGAGCTGCTCCAAAAATACCGAACTTAAGATTCAGCTCATCGGGGTGAATATTCATCTCTTTGAGGTTGCTGGCAATTGCCGATGCGTAGCCTGGAGAGCTGACGAGAACAGTTGTCTTGTAGTCTTTCATTATCAGAATCTGTTCCTGAATCTTTTTGCTTGAAGAGGAAGGTATCACCGAGGCGCCGAGTTTTTCCGCCCCGTAGTGAAGACCAAAGGCACCGGTAAACATACTGTAGTCAAAGGCAATCTGAATAAAATCATTATCAGAAAGACCGACGGCAGCCATGAGACGGGCAACCATTTCTGACCAGTTCTTCAGATCATTGCGGGTATACCCGGTGGCGATCGGCTTACCGGTTCTTCCCGTGGAAGAATGAATTCGCACAATGTCCCGCAGCGGCACGGCAAACATTCCGTAGGGATAGGCACCTCGAAGATCTTCTTTAGTGGTGAAAGGAAGTTGTTTCAGGTCGTCCAGAGAATTGATATTTTCAATATTGACACCATGGGCATCGAAATTCTTTTTATAAAATTCAACATTCCGGTATACCCGGTTCAGGGTTGACTGAAGTTTCTCTACCTGCAGCTGCTCCAGTTCTTCCCGCGGCATTGTTTCAATTTTCTCATTATACATTATTGCTTCCCCCTGCCTCTGGTATATCCTCTGTTGAAAAATAATTCAAAACTTTCATTTGTCTCCCTTCATGTCACCGATGCTTTTGTAATCCTTGCCGAGATAGGCCCGCTGAACATCATTATTATTCAGCAGTTCATCGGCGCTCTCTTCAAGCATAATCTGGCCGGTTTCAATAACATAGCCCCGGTCAGAAATATTCAGGGCGGCCCGGGCATTCTGCTCAACAAGAAGAATCGTGTTCCCCTCTTCACGGAGCTTGACGATAATCGAAAAAATATCCTTCACGATCAGGGGGGCCAGCCCCATGGATGGTTCATCAAGCATGATCAGCCTGGGACGCGCCATAAGCGCCCTGCCGATGGCCAGCATCTGCTGTTCGCCCCCGGAAAGTGTCCCGGCATACTGGTCCTTCCGCTCAAGGAGACGGGGAAACAGTTCGTAGACATGTTCCAGTTCCTGTGTCTGCCCGTCGGCAAGTCCCTTTTTCTTCAGGGAATAGGCCCCGAGAACCAGGTTTTCCTGTACCGTCATGGGACCGAAGACCTGGCGTCCCTCGGGCACCAGGGAGCATCCGGTTTCTACAATTTTATGGGCCTTCATGCCGCCGATAGCTGTATCGGCGAAGAAAATTTCTCCCCCCCGGGGCTGGATAATTCCCGCAATGGTCTGCAAAAGTGTTGTCTTACCGGCGCCGTTTGCGCCGATGATACTGACAATTTCACCGGGGTTGATATGCATCGATACCTTTTTCAGTACCCGCAGCTTACCGTAGCCTGCTTCTATGTTTCTTACCTTAAGCATCCTCTTCACCGAGATATATTTTTATCACTTCTTCATTGCGCTGTATTTCCTCAGGAAGCCCCTGGGCAATCTTTTTGCCTGAGCTTAAGACCGTTATTTCATCGGATATATCCATTACCAGGGACATGTCATGTTCAATGATCAAAATGGTAATTCCCCAGTCACGGATCTTTTTAATTGTTTCGGCGATTTCCGCGGTCTCGTAGATATTAAGCCCCGCCGCGGGTTCATCAAGAAGAAGCAGCTCAGGCTCCATGGCAAGGGCCCGGGCAAACTCCACGGTGCGCTGCTGCCCAAAGGCGAGACTGGTTGCATCGGAGTCAGCCAGTTCGGCAATCCCGAGCATCTCAATGAGTTCCATGGATTTTTCATGAATTTCTTTTTCTTCCTTCCAGGTTTTGGGGAGGTTCATAAGACCGGCAAAGAAACCCGCACCGGTTCTGACATGTCTTCCGTGCCATCAAAGATATCTCAAACATCAATTACCTGAACCATGCATTTCATCCGGAAAGGTCCGCGCGATTCCCTGTTCGGCAACCCGGTAAGATGGCAGGTTGGTGATCGAGCTGCCCTGAAACTTGACTTCCCCCGAATCTGATTCAAGAGCCCCGGCTATCAAATTGAACAGGGTCGTTTTGCCCGCGCCGTTTGGGCCGATCACCGCCTTTATCTGCTTCGGCATCACGTCAAAGGTCACATCGTTGACGGCATGAAGCCCCCCGAAGGAGCGGTTTAGATTTTCAACTTCAAGTATAGCCATTTATTCTGCTGTCCTTTTTTCTCGCATAACAAGCCGCTGCATCTTTTGCATGAGCCCCTTAAGGTTATCCCGGGTCAAAAGACCGTCGGGGAAAAAGAGCATGATAATAATCAGTATCACCCCGAAAAAGGCATCATCATAACTGCCGAAGTATCCCCTCAGGGAAAGGAAGTTTAAAAGTACGCCCATGATCAGGGCCCCCCAGAGATTTGCCATTCCGCCGACGGCAACAATTGCCACGTAGCGGACCGACTTCATGATACTCGCCTCAGAGGGACCAATGCCCCCGTTAAAATGAGTCAGAAGCACGCCCCCCACCGCGGCATAGACCGCACTGAGGATAAAAATAGCCAGCTTGTACCGCGCCGTGTCAACGCCCATTGCCGATGCCGCGTCTTCACTTCCGTGAATTGACCGAAGGGCCCGGCCTGCCCTGCTGTTGACCAGGTTAATCAAAAGAAGAACCCCGACGGCAAGAACAAACCAGGCGATGTAATAATTCTCAACCCGGAGTGCAGAATCGGCGGAAATAGAAAGCCCTCCCCAAACAGGAAGGGCGGGCACCTCGGAGATACCGTCGGCTTCACCGAAAATTCCCGCACCGAGAACAATCCGGTAGATGATAGTACCAAAGCCGAGGGTTGCCATGGCAAGGTAGTGCCCCTTGAGCTTCAAAATAGGGATACCGATGAGAAAGGCGACAATTATCGTTATCACTATCGCCAGGGTCAATGAAACCCAGGGTGACAGGTAAGTCAGTTCCTGGCCGTAGGTGTCAGTCATTGAGACAGAGAGGCCAGATTTCACAATGAAATCAGCAAGGCCTGTCCCTTTCAGGGCCGCAAGGTTACGGGTCGTCAGCACGGCAGTGGTATAGCCGCCGATGGCAAAAAATCCCGCGTGGCCCAGGGAGATCTGCCCCGTGTATCCCATCAGCATGGTCAGTCCGATTATCACCATGGCATAATATCCCGCCATGGTCATCTGGGTCAAAATATATTCAATCCCCGTAAGCGTGGATACAAGCTGAAACAGAATCACCCCGCCCAGGAGAATTATTACCGGTAAATATTTATGACTTATCTTCATCAATCTTAATATTCCTTTAAGGCTGAGACTTCACTGCTTCCAAAGAGGCCGCTCGGTTTAACAAAAAGAATCAACAGCAGCAGGGCGATTGCAATGGCGTCTTTATATGCCGAGGGAAGAACACTGATACTCAGAGCCTCAAGGACGCCGATAACAATGCCCCCCACAACCGCCCCGGTACTGTTTCCCCGTCCCCCGAGCATCGCAACGGCAAATCCCTTAATCGCCAGGGAGGTGCCGCCGTCATACTGGGTCATGGTAATAGGAGAGACCACGGCGCCGGCAATGGCCCCGATGGCCGCGCTGAGCATAAACGAAAGGGTAACCATGTTTTTCGCGTTCACCCCGCACAGCTGGGCTGCCATGATATTTGCCGAACAGGCCCGCATTGAGCGTCCCGGAAGAGTATACTTAAAAAAGAAGGTAAGCCCGATAACAATAACGGCACTGACCCCCAGCACCCAGAGCACCTGGGGAGAGATATAGGCCCCGAAAATATTGATGGAAGATGATTCGTTACCGGTAAAGTAAGGCAGAGAGCGCACTTTCTCATCCCAGATGTGAAGGGCTATTTCACGTATCACCGTGGAAAGGCCAATGGTGACAATAATCATATTGAGAACCGAGGGCTTTTTCAGGTTGCGGATAAAGACAATATCAATAAAGGCGCCGACAAAAGAAACAATAATGACAGAAAAAAGAATCGCTAAAGGAAGGGGCATAAAAAAATTAAAGGAGATAGCGGTCATCCCCCCAAGCATCACAAATTCACCCTGGGCGAAGTTGATGATTCCCGTGGTATTATAGATGATATTATAGCCGATGGCGACAATTGCATAGATGCTCCCCATGGTCACACCGGAGAGCAGGTATTGTAACAGTTGTTCAAAGGACATGGTTTCGTATCCGATTCATGTATGTTTTCGGCATGTTTCGCGGAAGAAAATTAACAGAGAGCCTGCAGTAAAGCAGGCTCTCTGGCTGGATGCATTTACTTCTTATACGGAACGAACTTGCCGTCTTTAACGGTAAGCATGATTAATGAGTCCATGTCAAGTCCATTGTGATCTTCAGGAGAAAAATTGAAAATTCCGCCGGTTCCAGGGAAATTTTTCAGGTTTTCAATAGCATCACGGACCTTTTCACTGTCGGTTCCGCCGATTTTGATTCCCTCTACAAGAATAGTAAGGGCGTCATAGGCATGTCCGCCGAAAGTAGAAACATCTTCTTTATAACGTGCTTCATAATCATTTTTATACTTAACAAGAAGGCCCTTCTGCTTATTTGAATCATCAAGGCTTTCAGCAACAAGAAGACGGCCGCAGGGGAAAATGATGCCTTCGCCGGCCTTTCCCGCTTCTTTTGCATACTTGATATTTCCGAAACCGTGGCTCTGGAAAAGAGGCATATTCATGTTGAGCTGCTTCATGTTCTTGGCAACGATTGACTGGGCGGGAACAATAGACCAGTTTACCACGGCCTGAACGTTCTTTGCCTTGACCTTTGTCAAAACACCGGTCAGGTCAGTTGCTTTCTTGTCATATACTTCGCTGATAAGCACCTTGACACCATATTCAGTGGCAATTTTCTCCAGCTGGGCTTTTCCTGATTTACCAAAACCCGTATTACCGGAAACAATACCTATTTTACTGATTCCCTTTTCTTTCATGGTTTTAAAAATCCAGTGACAGACCTGGCTGTCTTTCTGGGGAGTCTTGAAGACATACTTTGCAACCGGGTTAACGATACTTTCAGCTGCCGCGCATGACATCAGGATAGTCTTTCCTTTTTCACAGATAGGCTTTATTTTCAGGGTTTCACCGCTGGTGGAAGGCCCGAGAATAGCAAAAACCTTATCTTCTTCAATAAGCTGCTTGGCAAAGGAAATTGCCTTTTCAGGGCTTCCGCCGCTGTCTTTAAGAACCAGTTCAAGCTTTTTACCGTTGACGCCGCCTGTGCTGTTTATCTGGTCAATAATCATCTGTACGGTTTTTGCTTCAGGAGCGCCGAGAAATGACGCGGGGCCTGTTACTGAGAAAATAGCACCAATTTTAATAGTATCCTTCGCACCCTGCTTACACCCCAGGGCAAATGACATCAGACTCATACAGAGTCCTGCAATTCATAATCGTTTCATGTATGTACTGCCTCCTTAAGTTTTGTTTTCCTGATTAGATGTTACTCTCTATAGAAACTTTTGAGGGAAGTCAAGCACTTCCTTCTCTATGTTTATTTTTTATAAAATAATGGTGAAGGAAGTTTACTGTGCCGCGACGGGGGTTTTTGCCTGTTTCAACGCTGAATTTTTGATTTTACTTCAAAGACTACTCT
>CAZPEK010000050.1:10664-13946 GCA_964585555.1 uncultured Leptospirales bacterium
CCGCGGCGGTGCATGTACTCCAATCCCAGGGGCTCTGAGCATTAACCCCCCCCCGGCTCGAGGATTCTCAAAACAGATCAGAAACATGGACCTTGCCACCCCCAAAGGGGTTTAATGCCTTTAGTTTCTGCCGCCAGTCAGCAAAAAAGTCCCCCCACGGGGGATTAAGGGGGGCCGGAGGGCAACAGGGCTCTGGGCCTTTCCTGCTGACAGCATACTTTTTGTCTGGCCTCCCCGGCCCGGGGTCAGAGCATCCCTCCGGGGGCTTACTTTTGTAACGGCACAAAAGTAAGCAAAAGGCCGCTCAGCCGGTGCTAATTGAAACGTCCTGTTTCACACCGGCATTCGAACATCCTGTTCAGCATCAAACGCCAGGGAGGCTTAACGGGCGGGAGTGCCCATCCTGGGCGCCGCCCTGTTACCTTTTCCAATACAGCTGGCATCCGTGCCAGGCTTTTTATATCAAGAAGCTTAAAAGAAAAAAGCCCTGAGAGACGTCGTGTCTCTCAGACTTGATCCATTCAATGCTTTCAGTACCAGGTAACTCTAACCTTTCTTGTTAACAGTCCGAAGAATAAACTTCCTATTCTTACTTTTCCATTTTTCAAATTATGATCTTTATCGGTTACTGTAATTTCATATCTCCAGAAAAACAAATCCCAAAAGATCCATTTTTTCTTCTCCAGGGTATAGTTACGCCTTTTACACCACCGAGCTAAAATTCTTTTCGCTGTGTAGTGACTACTTAACGCGAACAATACGCCTATTGTGGCAAAAGAAACTATTACTATAAAAACCAGGAAAACTTCCATCTTAAACTGTAATCTCTCGGGCATGTCCTTTAACAAGCAACTCTCTGTTCAGCAGCTTTCCCTCAGAGCATATCCTCACCGGGTCTTCTTCCCCCTTCAGGTAAAAGATATCCCCAATGTAACGATCATACTTATCGGTCTTGTAGGTTTTAACCACCACGAGACTGCAGCCCCTGAGCTCGCGCATGACGAACTCCCGGGCTTTTTTTCCTTCGGTGAAATTTATTTCCGGGGTGTCAATCCCCCTGAGCCTGATCTTTTGACGTACCGTTGTTTTAAAGCCCGTATCAATGGTGAGCCAGAGGGTGTCGCCGTCGATGACCTTTGCAACTCCGGCGCAGTAGGTATGAAACCGGTTGCGGTTCCCGTCACTGGTATCCAGTTCTTCAGATATATAATACCTGTCTCTTTTCTTGTCAGTTTTGAAAAGCAGGATGCCTTTCTTTTCAGCCAGGTTTTCTATCCTGATGCTGCGCCACACGTTAAAGCCGCAGTCGATGGTAATCTCCCGGTCACGGTTCTCTTCTTGAAGATTGATTCTTTTGTAGCAGTAGAGGTCTCCCCGGGTGATGGGATATTCTTCCTCTCCCCCATTCTCTTTTCCTGTCTCTTTGAGCCGGTACAGTTCGATGTGTTTCTGCAGTTCTGTGCGGGTCAGGTTTTCTTTTACTGCTTTTTTTAAAAGTATGTCCCGGACTTTTTCGTCTTTTACTGAGAGAAGCATAAGAATCTTGCTCCAGTCCAATTGACCCACCGGTGGGTCAATTGCTTAATCCCTGAAAAACACACGCATATTATTCAAACTTGTATTAGAAAAACCCATGCCGTCTTGTTTCGTCAGGTCTTGCGTAAGCTTATCAATCAGGTACTTTCCGTAGCCTGCCCTTTCGGGGAGATTTTCTTCAACACTGGAGATGTATTTCCCCGTCTTCCAGTATGATTCTACAAGCGAGGTTCTGGTGCCGGCAAAAAGCTCCGTAACATCATTCAGCAGCTGCGTGTAGTGTTCTTCTCCGGTGAACTGGTTCATGGTGCTCTCACTGTTTGATAATCTTTATTACATGCATCAGGCGTGTCCCTCTGCGTTCGTTAGTGTCAGTTAAAATCTTTAAATTCATCAGCTAAAATAGAATATAATTTTAAATCATAATAATTGTTATCTTTATAGAGACGGTTTCTCAATATTTTTTCAAAGGACATTCCTGCTTTTTGCAATACTCTTTCAGATGCTGCATTTTCAATTCGACACGTCGCTTGAATTCGAACTAAATTCAAATTGTTAAATCCGAATGTAAGTATTTCCATTACCGCTTCTGTTGCATATCCATTGTTCCAGTAATCCCTGGATATGTTATAGCCCATTTCACCAAAATGAAAATAATTATTAAAGTCAGGGAAACCACCGGTTCCTATAAGCTTTTTATTTTCTTTTAAAATAATTGCCCAATCATAATGATTTTCAGTTTTATATTTTTCAAGAGTAAAATTTATAAAATCTAATGAATTCTCAATTTTTTCATGACGATTCCAGGCTGTATATTTTGTAACTTCATAATCAGATGCATAAGCAAAGATATCACGTGCGTCTTCATGAATAATTTGTCTAAGGGTTAATCTTTTTGTATGTAATACGGGTATCATTTCAGTGAGATCCAGGCAATTTTTTTTAAAACAGGAAATTTATTTCAACATTTTTTATATCAAACGTTGCGCCATTCAACCAGGTCACTTTAGTGAAAGCATCCTGACCCAATGTGCCGCAGGCCAGGGAGCGGAGCCGAGCGCAGCGGCTAAGCCTTGTTGGAACTGTCGAATTTCTTTAATTAATTGCAACTTTAGTAGCTCCTAATAAAATAATCAATAAAAAATTTCCAGGAAAATTAACTCGCTTACCGGCAAAAGGGAAAAGAGGAAATACCATAGCTGCC
Organism: uncultured Leptospirales bacterium; assembly: GCA_964585555.1. GTDB lineage: Bacteria > Spirochaetota > UBA4802 > UBA4802 > UBA5550 > CAZHNW01. The sequence goes on from CAZPEK010000050.1 coordinate 13,405, forward strand.
CTGCTGTTGTGTTCATAATATTGAAAAGACTTTAAAAGCGGTAGAATGAGATTGGGGCGCTGACTGACCTGCTCTCCTGGCCGAGCGGAAAATTCGCCCGGCGCCCTGGGGGATGAGAGACAGGGCATGGTCTTTCAAATTAGAAATTCGACAGTCTCGTTAGGCGCTGTTTTGCTTTTCATGTTTGACGTTTCTAAAACACATCTACAAATTCTAGATTTAATCTGTATTTTTTATTTATGGATAAAATTTTTTTATCAATTTTCAATGCATTAGCTCCTTTCTTCCCAGCAAAAATTGAAAAGATTGAAAATAAAGCCGGGACAACAAAGTTTACTATTTTACTAGTTTTATGATTAACTTTAGAAAGTAAAATAAAATACAGAATAAATGCAGTAAAACCTATAATCGTTAATATAATGAATACAACTATTTCTTTATTGATTTCTTTTATGATTGCATTTTTCAGTAAATCGTCTAAATCACTATCTCTGATGGCTTTTTTCAAACTTGGCAAATTGACAGGATAGTGATTGTTGTTG
>CAZPEK010000051.1:0-314 GCA_964585555.1 uncultured Leptospirales bacterium
TTTTCCTTATCCAGAATTTTAAAAACCTGGTTTTTATAGGTTTCAGCGTTCTCCAGAACCTCTTCCTTTGTCAGCTGTTTTCTTGTTTCACTCTTGCCGGTAGGATCTCCGATCATTCCGGTAAAGTCACCAATCAAAAAAACTACTTTGTGTCCCATTTCCTGGAAATGTTTCATTTTTCTCAACAGTACGGTATGCCCGAGATGGATATCCGGGGCTGTGGGGTCAAATCCCGCCTTAATGACCAGGGGCTTGTTTTCCTTTTCAGAGCGTTCAAGCTTGGCAGTAAATTCATCCATGGGGATAATTTCTTC
>CAZPEK010000051.1:362-13880 GCA_964585555.1 uncultured Leptospirales bacterium
ATATCATTCTTAATCATTAAATAAATCCTTGCTTGTTAATAGTATCTTTTTCCCGGTATGCAGTATCAAAGGGCAGAAAAAACCTTAATGTTCATGGGGGTCGTCATCTTCATCTGCCGCCTCGAGAAATTCTTCCAGATCAAAATCAGGCCCCATCTCCGTGGTATAGTAGTACTGGGCAATTATAGCCACCAGCTCATTGCGGGCTTCTTCAGCTTCTTCCTTTTCTTCGAACCCTATGACAAGGGGCTCCCGAACGCCTTCAAGAAACACCTCAAAGCCAAACCTCTCATCTTCATCAATGACAGCTCCCACAGCGGAAACCTGTGGTATTACTATCGCGATACTTCCGTAATCTACTACTGGCAGCATGGTCTTTCTCCTTACTTTTTTTATCAACCCGTCAGCACCCGGGGGCCATAGATTTGTTCTCATCACCTTGCCCGTCAAGAGGAAAAGGGTATACACCGGGCACCCTGAGGTGAAAACTTCCCCACCCTGAAAAAAATTAGTTTTTACAGGTAAGGAAGTTAAGGCCCTGCCGCGGAAAAGCTTCACCCCGCAGAGGGGAACCGGCACTGCAGCATTTTACAGATCTTCTCCAGAAAGACGTGCAAATTCTTTCAAAAGATCTTTCTGCTTCTGGTTCAGCTTTTTAGGAACTTCAACATTTATTTTCACGAGCTGGTCACCGCGGCCATAGGATCCGAGGTAGGGAATACCGTTTCCCTTCAGCCTGAAAATCTGTCCATTTTCCGTTCCGGGAGGAAGTTTCATTTTTGCCTTGCTCCCGGTTATAGTCGGCACTTGAGTTTCTCCCCCGAGACAGGCAAGGGGATAGGAAATATTCACAACACCAAGGAGATCATTTCCATGACGCTCAAAAAGTTCATGCTTTCTCACATGAATGACAACATAAAGGTCGCCCCTGGCCCCCCCCTTTGGTCCGTGCTCACCTTCCCCGCTTATTTTCAGCCGTGATCCCGATTCAACACCCGCAGGAACCTTGACAGTAATGGTTCTTCTTTTTTCCTGAAGCCCGCTGCCGCCGCAGGATTTACACGGCGAGGTGATGATTTTACCTTCACCACGGCACTTGGGACAGGTCTGGGTGATAGAAAAGAATCCCTGGGTCTGGCGAACCTGCCCCGTTCCGTTACACATTGGACAGGCTGCCGGCTTGGTTCCTGATTTAGAACCACTGCCGCTGCAGGTTTCGCAGGTTTCATGGCGGGGAATATCTATCTGTGCTTCTTTACCGCTGGCAGCTTCTTCAAGAGAAATGACCAGATCGTATTGAATATCCGATCCCCTGCGGGTTCGCTGACGCCCCCGGGCCCCGAAGCCTGAACCGAAAAGGCCTTCAAAAATGTCCCCGAAACCCCCAAGGTCTTCAAAAATATCGGCGAAATCGCGGTACGCGGCCCTGCCAAAATTATCCATACCGGAGACTCCCTCATGACCAAACTTATCATAGGATGCCCGCTTTTTAGGATCTCTTAAAACTTCATAGGCTTCTGTCGCTTCTTTAAATTTTTCTTCAGCCGCGGCATCTCCCTTGTTTTTATCAGGGTGATACTTCAAAGCCAGCTTTCGATAGGCCTGTTTAAGATCCTGTTCTGAGGCGTCCTTTGATACGCCCAGCACTTCATAATAGTCTCGTTTCGCCAATGTTACGTCCGTCCTTTTTCCAGTTTGGTGTGCCAGCTGCAATTAGAACGGAACGCTGAATATGTCTGCGTTCCGACTAAAAGCACATAGTTATTTCTTTTCTTCTTCTTCATCTACAACTTCGTAATCAGCGTCATAGACCTTTTCGCCGTCTGCAGTTGTATCGCCAGCAGCTCCACCTTCGGAAGGATTTCCCTGCTGTGCGCCTTCAGGATTTCCCTGGTTCGCCTGCTGCTGCTGGGCAGCTTCCTGGTAGATACGCTGAGCAAAGGCATGAGAGGCCTGCTCAAGCTTTGACTTGGCTTCCTTTATCTGATCAATATTGTCACCCTCAAGGGCACTTTTCACTGCTGCAATTGCAGTTTCAATTGAAGCTTTTTCGTCACCTTCGAGTTTGTCTTCATTGTCTTTGATCATTTTTTCAAGAGAATAGACCATTGTATCAGCTTCATTTTTTGTTTCGATAACTTCCCTGACTTTTTTATCCTCTTCAGAATGAGCTTCCGCATCGTTTACCATTTTGTCAATCTCAGCATCGGAAAGACCGCTTGAAGATTCAATGGTTATCTTCTGCTCTTTTCCTGTTCCCAGATCCTTGGCAGAAACATGAACAATACCATTGGCATCGATATCAAAGGCTACTTCAATCTGAGGAACACCGCGTGGCGCCGGCGGAAGTTCAGTAAGATCAAAGCGTCCCAGGGTTCTGTTCTGTGAAGAAAGTTCCCTTTCTCCCTGAAGGACATGAATTGACACAGCGGGCTGGTTATCCGCTGCCGTAGAAAATATCTGACTTTTCCGTGTAGGAATCGTTGTATTTCTTTCAATCAGTTTTGTCATAACACCGCCCAGTGTTTCGATACCAAGAGAAAGGGGAGTTACATCCAGAAGCAGAACATCATGGACATCACCGGAGAGTACTCCACCCTGGATAGCCGCTCCGATAGCAACAACTTCATCTGGATTTACGCCTTTATGCGGATCTTTGCCGAATACTCTTTTTACCAGTTCCTGTACCGCTGGAATTCTGGTAGATCCGCCAACAAGAATTACTTCATCAATGTCACCGGGTGTCATACCGGCATCTTCGAGAGCACTCAGACAGGGTGTCCTGGTAGCATCGACAAGATCTTCAATAAGCTGCTCGAACTTTGAACGGGCCAGAGATATAACAAGGTGCTTGGGACCATTCTGATCAGCAGTCAAAAAAGGAATATTTATTTCAGTCTGCATTTTACTTGAAAGCTCAATCTTGGCCTTCTCTGCAGCTTCTTTCAGACGCTGAAGGGCCATCTTATCAGTTGAAACATCGATTCCAGTCTGCTTTTTAAATTCTTCAATAAGCCAGTCCATAATACGCTGATCAAAGTCATCACCACCAAGGTGAGTGTTTCCATTAGTTGATTTAACTTCAAAAACACCATCACCAAGCTCAAGAATTGAGACGTCAAAGGTACCGCCACCAAGGTCATAGACGGCAATTTTTTCATTTTCCTTGTTTTTATCAAGGCCATAGGCAAGGGCTGCAGCCGTAGGTTCATTAATAATACGCTCAACCTCAAGACCTGCAATTTTTCCCGCATCTTTGGTAGCCTGACGCTGAGCATCATTAAAATAAGCAGGAACAGTAATAACCGCTTTTGTTATCGTCTCACCCAGGAAATCTTCAGCAGTCTGCTTCATTTTCTGCAGTATTCGAGCTGAAAGCTGCTGGGGCGTAAAATCACCGGCAACAGTCTTTACCACTACATTATTATTGCTGTCCTTATCTACATTATATGGAACCATTTTCATTTCATGGGTTAGATCACCTTCACCAAAATTAAGGCCCATAAATCGTTTAATAGATCGGATAGTATTTTCCGGGTTTGTGATAATCTGGTTTTTAGCGGGCTGTCCAACAAGTCTCTCACCCTTATCATTAAAGGCAACTATTGAAGGCGTGGTTCGCTGCCCTTCTGCGTTCTGAATAACCGTGGGTTCTCCACCGGTCATTACAGCAACACAGGAGTTTGTTGTTCCAAGGTCTATTCCGATTATCTTACTCATTGCAAATCTCCTTTTGCTTTATAAAATTAAACAGCTTTTTAACATTTTTTCAGAACTGCCGGTATCGCCGTCACGGCAACCAGCAGCTTTATTTAACCTTTCGTCTCTTCAGCGGAGCCGTTGCTCCCGCCATCAGAGGCATCCTGCCGGGGAACAGGTTTCGCAACCTTCACCCTGGCGCTTCGTACTACCATTTCTTCTATTCTGAATCCCTTCTGGTGGACAAGGGTGACCGTATCTACATCAACCTTATCACTCATCTCGATCTCAACAGCTTCATGAAAATTCGGATCGAAGGGCTGACCGTCAGCCGCGATCTCTTCGATGCCGTAATTACTAAGAGTTTCTTCAATTCTCTTTGATATCATTGAAACTCCCTGAACAAAGGAGCTGTGGCTTTCGTCACAGGATCCTTCATCTGCATCAACACTGTCAGATGCTTCTATAGCTCTTAAAAGATCATCATTAATCATAATGATGTCCATTGCAAAATCACGAATAGCGAATTTCTTAGTATCTTCAAGCATCTTCGTATTGCGTTTTTTGAAATTCTCAAAATCAGCCTGGCGCCTCTGAAGCAAATCCTTGAGAGAATCGGCTTCTCCCCTGAGTTTTAAAAGATCTTCTTCCTTTTCATTAACTCTTTCACGCAGCTCTGCAAGCCGCGGATCTTCTACAGGATCTTTTCCCTGCCGACGTTCGCTGGTGCGGCGCTCTTTCTCACGCCTGTCTTCTTTTCTTTTTTCTTCCTTTACCGGTGCTCCTTCAGATTTATCTGAAGCTGCATCGACAGATGAAGCATCTTCGTGAGACATTACTTCCTTCTCCATCTCACTTTCGATTTTTTTCCTGTTTTTCCCCATTATTACGCTTTCTCCATTTCCCTTATATTGAACCTGTCCCCTAGCGAGACATTCTGGTAAGCAGCTCTGAGACTATTCGTCCCGTATAATCCACCAGGGGAACAACTTTTTTATAATCCATCCTGGTAGGCCCGATCACACCGATCACCCCTACCGTTCTGTTTCCGATTTTATAGGATGTAGTAACCATACTGCATCCCGATACTTTTGCATTTTCTATCTCTTCACCGATAAAAGTACGTATACCCTCTGTGCTCAGTGAATCTTCAAGAATTGACCTGATAATATTTTTTTCCTCTATAATATTAAGAAGGCTGTTAAGCCGCTCTTCTTCAACCATTTCAGGAATTTTCAATAGATTCTCGATTCCGTCGACATGAAGCTCTGACTCCTCTTCATCTCCCAGTCCCAGTTCGGCAATATCTATGGCCATATCAGTATTGAATCCCTGTACCGGATTACCCCTCAGGTATTCAAAAATCTTTTCCCGGATCTCATGAATAGAATAGCCACAAAGTTCAGCGGTAAGGTACCGGGAATATTCATAAAGAGAATCAGGAGTCAGGGTAGCAGAGACAAAAACTTTCTTTGTCAGCACCATCCCGGTACGGGCCACCAGGATCAAAAGAATCTCATTACTGTCAACAGGAACCAGTTCAATTCTCTTTACCACGGCAAAATCAGGACGGGGAGTAAGCATTACACCGGAATAATTCGACGCCTGGGAAAGCATTCTGGTAATTGAATCAAATATTTTATCTAGACGCATTTCCCGGGCAAGAATATCTTCTTTTAATTCAATATCTTCATTAAAGGAATAACTGTAGTTCTCAAGCAGTGAGTCAACATAATACCGGTAACCCCGATCGGTCGGTATGCGGCCCGCCGAGGTATGAGGCTGCTGAAGGTATCCAAAATTCTCAAGATCAGACATTACATTTCGCATGGTTGCGGGAGAAATAGAAAAATTATATTTTTGTACAAATGATCTTGACCCGACAGCCTTTCCTGTCAGTATATATTCATATACCAGCGCCCTCAGTATTGCAGATTCACGCTCATCAAGTATTCTATCAGATATAGAGCTATCAACCATTTCAACCATCCATTATTAGCACTCAGCAACTATGAGTGCTAATAATATACATAAATAACTTACGGTTGTCAAGAATTTGAAAGGAAAAATGAAGGAATTTCTTATTTTTTCTTATTCTCTTTCGCCTGATCTTCAGCCTCAAGAGTCTGCTTGGCAGCATCAATGGTATTTTTCAGCTTTGTCGCTTCTCCATCTTCCCCAAAAAGAACATGTATCTTCCGCAGGGCTGTAAGGAGCTCAATAGAGCGTTTCATATCATCCCGCGCCCTTCCTGAAAGTTCATACTTGGTTCGGTACAGTTTTGCCGACTCGGCCAGGGAATCTTTACAAAGCTGCATCAGATTGAGACGCTCACGATAAAACTCAGTGCGGGGGTCCCGGTACTTTGCTACATCGGAAAAGTTCGTGATATTTTTAGTAATCACAGCAATCCGCCCCTGAAGCTCAACAAAAGACCACTTCCATTTTGACCCCTCTCCAACCTTCTGTTTCAGAATCAAAAACATATCATGAATTCTTTCCACCATGGCAAGAATCTGAGCCGCGTCAAACTTCTCAATTTTTTTGATAAACTCATCATTCTCCCTGAGGGAACGATCAATGTCATCACCCACCGTCTCTTCAAGCATCTGAAGAATCTTATAAAATTCTTTGCGGGCATTATTCAAAAAAGTTTCGTTCTTGATGCCCAGCATATCAAGAGAAAGATCATTCATTTTAAAATAGAGACGCATATTATAGATATGATAGGTTGTCGCCTCCAGATTATAATATCCTTCAAGGCGGGGATTTTTCTTCTTTTTTACCATCACCTCGTTTATCAGCTTACCGGTGGTTTCAACTTCCCTCTTGATATCCTTTATCTCATCATTATACGCGGCCTTTTCAGCCTTCCCTATTGCCATATCATCTACCCGATTATAAAATATTCTTATGGGCACCGCTAAAAACTGCTATTCTCATCTATCTTAAAATAGAAAGAGGGGTTTTTATCTGTGCCTGTCCCCACAGGGGAGCTTGAAATTTAATTTTTAAAAGTCCCCTTATCAAAAACTCTAACCGGAACCACCGGCATCTTTATCGTGACCATAGCTTCTCTTTATGTACTATCGGCTAAACTTCCTTTTAATTATACTTCTTTACCTGATCCATACCTTAAAAGAGCACTTCGTGAGCCACATTATTGTTATAAAATTACTTGACTAAAATCACCGGTTAATTGAAACTACATATTATTAATAAATCGATTCTCTGTCGATTTATTTTTTTTTTCAAATGCACTATACAGAAAGCTAAAAAACTTAAGAAGCATCAGTTAACACTATAGTAGTAATAAGGAGAAGGCATTGGTTCGTAAAAGTAATGAAATTAAAAATCCAGATGGAAAACTGGGAATACTAATACCGGGTCTTGGCGCAGTCAGCACCACATTTATCGCTGGTGTCTGTGCAATAAGAAAAGGCCTCAATAAGCCTATCGGTTCTCTTACTCAAATGGGAAAACTGCGGGTTGGAAAAGGTGACCAGGCAAAAGACGTTAACATTAAAGACTTTGTGCCCCTGGCAGACCTCAAAGACATTGAATTCGGAGGATGGGATCTCTTTGAAGACAACGTATATGAAGCCATCCTGAACGCAGCAGTTCTCAAAAGGGAAGATGTTGATCCTCTCAAAGATGAACTTTCAGCAATCAAGCCGTGGAAAGCTGTTTTCAACAAAGAGTATGTCAAAAAACTTGACGGATCCTGGGTAAAAAAAGGCGCCAGCCACTGGGACCTGGCAGAACAGGTAAAAGAAGACATCGCCAACTTTCAAAAAGAGAAAAAACTGGAAAGAATGGTAATGGTCTGGTGCGGAAGTACTGAGATATACCAGGAAGAGATAGCCGGTATTCACGACACGCTGGCAAACTTCGAAAAAGCCCTGAAAGACAATAACGATAAAATTTCACCAAGTATGATTTATGCCTATGCCGCACTTTCAATGGGTATTCCTTATGCTAACGGCGCGCCGAACCTCTGCAACGACATTCCCGCATTATGGGAACTGGCAGAGAAAAACCAGGTTCCCATGGGCGGTAAAGACTTTAAGACCGGCCAGACCCTGATGAAGACTATTCTTGCTCCCGGTTTTAAAGCCAGAATGCTTGGTGTTGCCGGATGGTTTTCAACTAACATCCTCGGTAACCGTGACGGTGAAGTTCTTGATGATCCTGAATCATTCAAAACAAAGGAAGTCAGCAAGCTTTCAGTTCTTGATAATATTTTTCAGCCTGAACTGTACCCTGACCTCTACAACGACTACTACCATAAAGTAAGAATCAACTACTATCCCCCACGGGGAGACAATAAAGAGGGATGGGACAATATCGACATCTTTGGATGGCTCGGATATCCCATGCAGATCAAGGTTGACTTTCTCTGCCGTGACTCAATTCTTGCGGCACCTATCGTCCTTGACCTGGCCCTTTTCATGGACCTAGCAAAAAGAGCAAACCTCTGGGGCAACCAGGAATGGCTTTCTTTCTTCTGGAAAAGCCCGATGCATGCTCCTGATGAAGAACCGATTCATGACCTTTTCGTTCAAGCTATGAAATTAAAAAATACCCTCAGATGGCTCCAGGGCGAACCCCCGGTAACCTATCTCGGGGCAGAAACTTACGACTAAAAATTATCATTAAATCAATAGATAAAAAAAAGCCGGTTCGAAAGAACCGGCTTTTTTTGTTTGCCTCAAAAAAGTCTTGTGCGGTGGTAAAACAACTGAACAGACCTGCATGTTCAGATGTCCAGATGCCGCGGTTGGATGCGCAGGAGCGGCCACAGGTCATGCAAGATATTTTCAATATTCTTATCGAACAATACCACCGTCACATAAAAATCCTCTCCCCCTGGTCATTGAGCATGTACTGCCCCTTTTTAACCATAGTGACATCTTCTATAGACACGCCTCCCTTCTCGGCGAGCTGCGGGATGGCAACATCAATCCTGACGGTACCTGACGAATCGGTTATCATTTCAACATCAACGGCCCCGTCTTCTAAAACAATCCAGCTCAGCACTGCGTCATCAAAGGGAATCTCGGCGGTCCCCTTTTTTGTCTTTTTGAAAAAAGATGGAGCAGACCGGGCCGCCTCATCAAGTGCTGCGATGATACGAGAATCACCCTCTACCCGGTAGAGGATCCCCCTTACCTTCCCCATAATAGATCCCTTTTCTTCTATGATTTCTGAATCGAGATAGTCTATTCCCTCGGGGAAGCTTTTCCTGAGTTTTTCGAAAACTTCCTCTCCTGGAAAATCATACAAATCAATATCAAGTATCTCTGATTCACTTTCAATGCCCAGGGGTACGGGGAAACCGGCGGCAATCCGTTCACGTTTATTAAATCCCTGGGAAAATGCAACGGGCATGTCTGCCATGCGCAGGGCACGCCGTATCACTTCGAGAAAATCAAGGTGTGAAAGATAACGGGAAGGCCCAAGCTTACTCAGCCTGAGACGAAGTACTCCCTTTACTTCAAAACGCTTTTCGAATTTTTTAAGGCCCTCTTGTATCGCATCGCGGTCAAGCGCATCTCTATAGCGCCACTTCGGGCCATCGAATTCACCAAGGTCAATACACCGGTCACGCCAGTTATTCTTCAACTTTTCAAAACCCGTAGAAACCCATTCCCAGGGAAGTTTATCTTCTCCACGCTCACCCAGGTAATCCCGCCAGGCGGGAAGAGTTTTATCCAATGCGGCAAACCAGTCTGCAGGTTTAAAATATTCGCGCCATGAATCAAGACGGCACCCGTCATTATAAGCCTTTAGTACCGCTGCTCCAAGACGGGCATCACCACGAGCGAATATTCCTTCAAGGACCGAGAGTCTGAGGTCATGACTTTTAATTTTAATGGAACGGGGAAGCCCCTGTTTCACCCTCAGCACAATATCTCTAAAATACTCTTCGTCCCTCTGCTCTTCTCTTTCGAAGGGGGTATGGGGTTTCGGGATAAAAGGAGAAACTGTCACATTAATCTCACCCTTTCGTTTTCCCATGGTTCGAATTTTTTTAAGAAGTTCAATAATAGATTCAGCTTCATCTTCATCCCTGGATCCGGGAAGCCCGATCATAAAAAAAAGCTTTAACACCCGCCAGCCCTTTGAAAAAACATAGTCTACAATTTCAAGAAGCTCTTCTTCATAGACCTTCTTGTTTATTTTTTCACGAAGACTTCGGGAGCCCGCCTCAACAGCAAAGGTCAGGGAAGATTTTCTTACATCAGATATTACTTCTATAATTTCCAGGGTTGTCGAATCAACCTTAAGAGAAGGAAGAGAAATACTGACTCCTTCTTCATTCAGGCGGGGGAGCATTCGATTTAAAAGGGCCACCAGGTCACGGTAATCACTCACAGAAAGGGACGCGAGGGTCAGTTCACTGTAGCCGGTATTCTTAAGGGTTTCAAAGGTCTTCTCTTCAATACGCGCCACATCAAAGGCCCGGTACGGGAGAGTATAATACCCGGCGTGACAGAACTTGCAAAGATTATAACATCCCCGGTTTACCTCGAGAACCGCCCGCTCCTGGGTTATCCGCATTGAGGGGACAAGGGGAGCCACCGGGTCAGAGGGCTCACTTCCCCGATAAACCCTTTTCTGAACTTCCCTGCCCTCAAGGCTCAAGGCCTCGGCACCTTCATATGTAAAAGTATATTCAGCGGGATTCATGACGCCTTCGATTTTTCCCAGTTCGTCAATAAGCCTTTGCCGCGTCCATGCCTCTGACTTCCCCCTCAAAAAAAGAGCCGCTATTTCAACTACCGCATCTTCTCCATCTCCCAGAAAAAAGATATCGATAAAATCACTGAGGGGAAAGGGATTTGAAACTGCTTCCCCTCCCGCAAGAATCACCGGATCACCTTCAGTCCGGTCTTCGCGCAGCAGGGGCACTCCGCCGAGGTCAAGTATCTGAAGAATATTAGTGGCAAGCATCTCATGTGAAACGTTGAAGCCGACACAATCAAGCTCCCTGAGGGGAGTAAATGTTTCAAGGGTATAGAGAGGAAGTTTATTCTCCCTGAGAATAGACTCAAAGTCCGGGGCTACGGCGAAAACCCGTTCACATGCCGCCCCTTTCACCGCATTGACCCGGTCATAGAGAATCTTTATGCCGTTATTGCTCATGGCGACTTCATAGAGATCAGGATAGGAGATCGCCATTCGAAAAGAAGCATCAGGTTTTATTACACCATTAAGCTCACCGCCGGTATAACGGGAAGGCTTCTGCACCTTCAGAAGTATTTTTTCAATCGGTTCAGGTATCATGGTTTTTCCCCGGGCCTTCAGCCCTGCATCTTTCCGAGAGTCCCGGCCATCAGCACGTACTGATCAAGATGCAGTTCTTCGCCTCGTTTTTTTTCATCTATTCCGCAGGCCCCGAGCAGCTCCCGGACTGTTTCACGTTCCAGAGACATGTGTGGAGAATCAGAGAGTGATTTCAGGATTGTTTTTCTTCTTCCCCAAAAGGCTGAACGTATCAATTCATGAAATGCCTTTAAATCTTCGGACCCCAGGTCACGATTCTCCCGCGCCTCCAGGTGAAGGAAAAGAGAGGCGACATCGGGTCTCGGATAAAAAGCTTCACGATTAACTACAATCGTTTCTTTTATTGCATAATAATAGCCGAGAGAAACGGTCATTGCCCCGTAGCTCTTCTCTCCGGGAGAAGCGGCAAGACGGTCACCCATTTCTTTCTGCATCATCACGTATATATCAGGAGGCATAATTTCTGTTGCCATTCGAAAAAGAATCTCTGAAGCACAATAATAAGGAAGATTGGAAACTGCCCTGGTAACATTTCCCCTGAAGGGAGCCAGGTCAAGACGGCAGAAGTCACCATGGACTATCCGGGCTCCTTCCCTTCCCCTGAAAAAATCTTCAAGATACCGGCAAAATCCCGCATCTATTTCAACAACTGTAAGGTCTGCAGCAACATCCGCCAGCCCTCCAGTCAGGGCACCAAGTCCCGGGCCTACCTCGAGGAGCCGGTCTTCATGCCCCGCATCAATAAGCCGCAAAAGTTTATCAACCACATTGTCATCAACAAGAAAATTCTGCCCGAGTTTCCTGTTCGGTGCGAGACCATAGCTTCGGCAGATACTGTCAATTTCAGCCCGTTTCATAATGAATACTGTTCCTTTTTTCCTGAGTCAGCCATTGTCGGGCCCCGGCCCTATCATTCAATACATTTTTTAGTTTAACTCCTTTATAGAAATAAAACAATTGATCTATCGGTAATTATTATTTACGATTTACTGATATTTCTCCCTTGACAGGATGGTTGCCGTCCCTTTCTAACATACATTCTTACGTACAAATACAGGCAAAAAAATTAACACAAAAGAAAAGCTCGAAGCCAGGCTGAAATATTTATGGAACCTGCAGGCCGGTTCAAAGTTGATTAAAAACATAAAACCGCATATACAAAAATGTTACACATCTGTAATATAACTTTAATTTCAAACAATTTTTCTGTCAAACAACAAAGAAAGTTTTGTTTTGAAAGATTATTTGTTACATATTTGTTAAATAGCCCCGGTTTAAGGGGGGTTTTAAATTTCAGAGCTGGACAAATTTTCTTTCTCTTTGTACATACTATATATAACAAATTGATCAACAGGCAGTCATTGAAAAATGACAATGCAAATTACAGGAAAAGAATATTAACCTGATCAAAATAGCAACGGAGGAATCATGAAAAGACAAAGTCCAATAATTGCAGCTGAAAGAATTTTTGAAATTGAAAGGGGTGTTGATACACCAATTTCTTCCTACTTTGGCGAAGACACCTTTAACAATAAGGTAATGCAGGAAAAACTTCCCAAGGCTGTCTACAAAAAACTGAAAGAAGCAATGAAGGAATACAAGACCCTTGACATCGATACGGCTAACGCAGTAGCTCATGCCATGAAAGAATGGGCCATCGAAAAAGGAGCAACTCACTTTGCCCACTGGTTTCAGCCAATGACAGGGGCTACTGCAGAAAAGCATGATGCCTTCATTGAACCTACTGGAGATGGTGAAGTAATCGAACGGTTTACCGGGAAGCAGCTTGTGCAGGGCGAGCCTGACGCATCAAGTTTTCCCAGCGGCGGAATCAGGGCAACCTTTGAAGCCCGCGGATATACAGCATGGGACATGTCATCTCCCGCCTTCCTGAGAAAAAACGGTATCGGAACCACACTCAGCATTCCTACTGCCTTTATTTCTTACACCGGCGAAGCCCTTGACAAGAAGACTCCCCTTCTCAGATCAATCCGGGCGGTAAACGCCAGTGCTCTCAAAATGCTAAAACTTCTTGGCAACACAACTTCAACAAAGATTTCTTCGAACTGCGGCCCCGAGCAGGAATATTTTCTCATCGATAAAGACTATTACTTTAAGCGCCAGGATCTTGTTCTCGCAGGACGCACGGTAGTTGGCGCCGCGCCGGCGAAGGGACAGGAACTTGACGACCAGTACTTTGGCAGCATCAAGGAACGGGTTCAGTCATACATGCACGATGCAGAAGAGGCGCTTTACAAGCTCGGCATCCCGGCCATGACCCGCCACAATGAAGTTGCACCAAGCCAGTTTGAGATCGCTCCCATGTACGAAGAAGCCAATATAGCAGTTGACCATAACCAGCTGGTAATGGATACCCTGAAGCTCGTTGCCAAGCGTCACAACTTTGCACTTCTTCTCAACGAGAAGCCCTTTGCCCGCATCAACGGTTCAGGAAAACATGTTAACTGGTCTCTCTCTACGGATGACGGTATAAACCTCCTCAACCCGGGAGCTACTCCCCACGAGAAC
>CAZPEK010000052.1:0-13506 GCA_964585555.1 uncultured Leptospirales bacterium
GGATTCCGAAAAGGCACAGGAACGGGTTCAGAAGGCGTCGGATATACTGCTGGGTTAATGCTGCTTGTGAAAAATTTCAGATAATTTTTCATAAAGTAAACTGCTGTGAAGGAAAATATGAGTGGCGGAATAAGCTAATACCTCGATGTTGAAAATAGATAGACAAATTCGCGTTATAGTAATACCTGCGTGGATTCTGAAATACTGAAATTGTCAATAACATCTTTGCTGTCACTACTTATCATCTCAACAGATGATGTAATTTCTTCTACACTTGCAGATCTCTCTTCTGTCCTTGAAGAAAGATCCGCAACATATTCGGATATTCTTTCAGATGATAAAATAATTTTTTTGGGGAATTCATTTAAATTATTTCCAAGTGCAGAGATTTCATCTGAAAGCATTTTTTCTGTTTTTGTTATAGAATCAATGGTTTTCTGGTTGTGTCTGTAGACTTCATTTATTTCTTCCTGCATCATTTTATTGAATCCCTGGATGTCATTAACACTCTGTCGCGCCATGTCAGCAAGTTTTCCAATTTCATCCGCAACAACTGCAAAGCCCCTTCCTGATTCTCCGGCACGTGCAGCTTCAATGGCTGCGTTCAGGCTTAACAGGTTAATTTTTTCTGTAATGTCATTTATCATGTTCTGGGCATCGCCAATGTTTGAGGACATTTTAATGAGATTTGCCGTCTTTTCGCTGCTTTCTTTTACCACAGAATTCATGGATTGAGATAATTTGCCCATGTTTGCAAGCATGTCATGTATCATCTTTTCAGTACCCTGCTGCATTGATCCGACAAGCTCGTTCCAGTTATCAACTATTTTTTGCAGCCCTTCATGAGCTTCAAGGTCAGACTGGTTTGCCTGCGTGAATTCTTCCATGTTGAGGGCTATTTCCTGAGCTGAAACAGAAAATTCATTCATTTTATCTTTAAGCATGGAATAGAAACGTGAAATTCTTCCAGCTGATTCAAGAGCATCTTTTTTCTGGTTATCAAGCTTTGCATTAATAAATGTTTCTCTTTTCCGCATGTCATTAGCGTTTCTTTTTGAAATATTTTCTGCGCGTCTTATAAAATTTTTGAATAGATCTTTGATGAAACCTGCAATAGATATTGTAGAAGCAAGGATGATTGAAATGTCTCTTAAAGGTCCCGGCTTTAGAAAAAGTATAGCAGATAGAAGAGCTGCTATAGCAGGAAGTGAAAAGAAATACCTGCCGGCATTTCTTTTCTTCCATTGTTCGGAAAGTTCATTCCTGTAGTTCTGGTAAATAAAAGCCTTTACTTTTTTATAAGGCATGTGGGTTATTTCGATATTGTGTTCATTTCTGATTCTTTCTTCCAGGTCTTTAGCCACTGAAACTGTAAATTTTTGCCAGAAGTGAAGTCGATCGTATTTCAGTATTCCTGTCTGTGTTTCACTGTTGAGAATTATCTTAAACTTTATTCGATTATTGTTTTTTGTGGAGCTTTCATCCAGTCCCTGTATTATTTTTTCACTGCTGTCAAGGGCAATTACTGCTGTTTTCGTGTAGTGAATGTTTTTGCCAAAGGAGTCTTTCAGGGGACCATCGCCTGTATCCCTGTCATAGAAATATCCGTCACTCTTCATTATGTAGTGCCTTTCATCATAAAATTGAGGAAACTGATCAGGAAGAAGAGGAAGTTCTTTCAGTTCACATTCTAAGTTTAAAAAGCATCCCTTAAAGGCAGGTATACCCTGTGTGGCGTAGAAAGTTTCGTGGAGCATGATAAAATCAGCCAGCCCGGTTCTATAAACCGTTTCTTTTGATGGATTAAAAGTATCATTACTTTTGTTTTTATTTAAAGTGATTGAAGACGGCCTGCCCAGTTCAGGGTGAATTATTTTTGGTATTCTTTTGTAGGAATAGACTCCCTTTATTCTTTTTTTATATTGTGCAAATGAATTTAATATGGTACCTGTGCTGTCCATTAAGGTTGTAAAAAGGAAAGTAGATCTTTTTCCGAGTAAAAATATCATCTGCATGGGAGTTAGTGTAAATAAAAATGCCCCTTTTCTTTCGAGGTTTTGTTCAAAGGAAGAAGTCCTGAATCCGATTGAGGCACAGACTTCCTTCACAAGTTCAAAATTAAGATCTTCATAATATGAAAGTACGGAATATTGAACCGCAAGGTATAGCTCATATGTGCATTTATTAAAGGCGCTTTTATTTTTCAGGTCATCAAGGTGTCTTTCTGTAAAACCGATCTGTTTTATAAGCTCATTATACGCAGTTTCTCCCTTATCATTTTTAAAAAAAGTCAGGTGTGAAGTCAGGTACTGCCAGGCCATTCCAACTGGCCTGCCGTTTATAATATTGTCTTTATGAAGGATTCCTTTTTTAAAGGAATTTTGAAGGTAGAGGGCGGTCTCAATGCCCCCTTTTTCATTGATCTTTTCAATATGATATTCTGAAAGCTTTTTATAATCTGTTGGGAGAATACTGGTCTTAGTATAAGATTGATTCATGAAATTTTCCTTTATTCTATAGATTATAGAAAGTACAAATTTTAAATTATTTTTATTTTAAGTCAAATTCTTATATTTATGTTTATTCTTCGAAAAAGTAAATATCTGTTGTTTATTCATATAGTGTAATGCTTCTTCTCTCACATCAGCATTAAATTTAAAACGAATATTTCTGGTATTGAAGAGGAATGTACACTTTATGTTAATAGTAAAGCATTTTAGCGGGATATGCCTGGTTGAACCATTTTGCCAATGAGTACATAATTAAGAATGTCTTGCAAAAAATATTAGTTGTGATTACATATACCATGTCGGAATTTCTGGAGTGAGGGTTGGCTTGTCGGGGAACCTTTGGAAGGGGGATACCCTTCTGACCATTTCAGAGTATATTCTGAAATTACTTTAAATAAAGGAATGAAAAAACCATGAAAAAGTATATAATACGTCTGTTTATTGCAGGTATTCTGGTTGTTGCCGGAACGGCCGCCCTTGCCGCCCGGGAAGCTGGTGGTGCCTGGGCGGGGATATCATTGGGGACACCGGGATTTGTAAACGGTAATATGGCCTTTTATGGAACCCGTTTCGGGTTTCGCGGCTCTTTATGCTTCTTAAATATAATAGAATTTATGGATGATGAGGAAGAACCTGCCTATGATGACGAAGAGGAGCCATGGATGTTTGCCTCTCAGTTGAATTTTGACCTGGTGCTGTTCAGTCGGGATTCCGTTGTTTTTACAGCGGGGCTGGTGGGAGGTTTTTTTTACGCGGCAGAACAGTATGCTGAAGAAGATGTTTTTTGTCTCTATGGCGGCCTGGCGCTGGGGGCAATAATCGGGGGGTTTTATATTGAACTCGGTTGTGCCTATCTTTCCAATTATGATGCCAGTATTTATGGTTATGACAATCGCTGGGTTCCCCTGGTGCAGGTCGGCTATATGTTTCGGTTTAAGTAATAAAGGTTTATAAAGGAAGGAGGATGCCATGGAGAAACTATTGATTATATGTAAGCCATTAAACTCTGCTGCTGTGAGAGCAATTGTTTCAGAAATAGTGTCCTTGAAAATAAAGTTATTATTGAACTGAAAGGAGTATTGTCTTATGGACAATCTGTATTGCAAACAGGATATAACACTGTCGGATGAGGAGAAAACTTTGTTTTCAGAGCATCTGGCGCAGCAGGAAATTTCAAATAATATATGGGATATCTTTCAAATATGGATTGATGCATCAAATGCTGGTATACAGTTTTTTTATTTGAAAGTATATAATGATGATGGATTATTCGGCCTTGGGCTTTTTATGAAAATAAAGCCTTTTGATTTGAGGACTTCTTATTCTGGAGTCAGGAAAAATATTGTTCTCAATAAAATATTTTTCTTGTTTTCAGCTATCAGCAGCAATTGTGTCTATTTGTCTCTTCGAAATTTAGTTACATCAAATATTACCCGTCCCTTTTTTTATAAGAATCCCGCAGATGAAGATATTGTAATGAAGGCAATTCTCGATCATCTCAAGAATGACAAAAAAGCTGATATGATTTCAATTCTTGATACTTATGAGAATGACAATAATTACAAAGCTTCAGGTTATAAAAAATACCTGTCATCTTCTGAGGGGTCATTTGATGCTACCCGGTATAATGATATTTCAGAATATCTTAATGAAAATAAAAACTTAAAAAAAAATTTGAAGAGAAAAAGGGATGTTGTTGCAACGGAAGTTTTACATGGCCCTGTCTCTGGTAGTGATCGAGAACAAATTAAAGATTGTTTGAATTTTTCAATTAACAATAGCAGGGTATTTACTCCAAGCCAGAAATTTGTTGAGGATACTATTTTTGAAACTGAAGTTTTTAATTCAGATAAATATCTTTATATTATTGTTCGTGTCAAAAATATAATAGCCGGGTTTCATATTTTTCAGATTTCCGGTTCAAACATGGGGGGAGTTCTTGGGGGATTTAATCGTGATTTATCTAAAAAGAATTTTGTATACGAGCGTGTAATGGTAGCCTCTCTTGATTATGCTATAAAAAATAAAATTAAACGGGTTAACTATTCTTTAATTGATAATTATACCAAGCTTCGGCTTGTTAATTCTCTCGAGGCTGCCGGTCTTTACTTTTATTCCAGGAATCCTGTGAATCGTCTGGTCTTTAGCCTGACCTATAAATTTAATGACGTCTATCAGCTCTATTTATTGGAAAAACAATACAGGCTTGAAGCAAAAAAAGGCGGCATTTAAAAATGCCGCTTTTTTTCAGTGTAGTTATAGTCTAAAACTATCTCCCCACATCGTTAATAAGCTTGCCAAGCGTTGAATCATGGGTGGTGATAGACTTCTGGTTCGCCTCGTAGCTGCGCTGAACTTCAATCATGTCTACCATTTCCCTGACAATATTAACATTTGATTTTTCAAGAAAGCCCTGGCGAATTTTCAGATTCTCCGGGGGTATCGGGGGGCCGGAATGCTCAGTCTCTCTAAAGAGGGAGTCTCCTTCCTTTTTGATCTCACGAATGTTTTCAAAGTCTACCAGTTTAAGGCGGTCAATTACCACCGGCTCGGTCCAGTTGTTGTTGTCCTGGCCGACCATTTCCCTGGCTTCACGGGGTATCTCCTGGTTGACGATAACTTCCCCCCTCTCATTAATAATGAAGTTATTTCTCTGAACCAGTATAGGGCCGTTTTCCCCCAGCACGGGATTGCCGTTATGGGTAACCAACAGCCCCTCTTTGCTGATGGTAAAGGAACCATTGCGGGTATAGCGTTCACCGCGTTCTGTGTTGACGGCAAAAAATCCCTGACCTTCGAGAGCCAGGTCGAATTTGCTGCTGGTCCGCTGGAGTGATCCCTGCTTGAACTGGGTGTAGACCTCGTTTACCTCAACACCGGTACCGAGTTTTCCCACTATGGGCATTGAATCGTAGGAGCCCGCTGGAACAATGCCCTGGCCGCTTTCATTGACCCGGCGGATTATCATGTCAGGAAAGGCCTTGAATACCGTCAGGTCTTTCTTGTAGGCGGTTTTGTCTACATTGGCAAGGTTGTTTGCCACCGTGTCGAGCCGTGCCTGCTGGGCAAGCATGCCGCTGGCGCTGTTGTATATTCCTCTGAGCATGGATATCCTCCTTCTGCTTACCTTTATTGTCGGCCGGCAGGTGGTGTGCATGAGACATAAAAATAAAAAAAGTTACACTATGTTAAAAATTCGGAAGATGAAGGTCTTCAAGAGACTGACGTTTTTCCTTTTTTTGACTGCGCAGCCGTGTAAATGATCTTGACAGGAAGAAAAAACAGTACTAGAAAAGTAAATTCCAATATAGAAAAAAAGCAGGTACGTAGATGGAAGTTTTTAAAGAATTACTGGGGATCCAGAGCAATGCAGAGGCGGTTTACTGGATTCTCGCTCTGACATCAACTTTTCTCTTTTTTCTGAAACTGATGCTTTCAATTTTCGGCGGAGATGCAGACTCTGATGTTGACATGGCTGATGATATTGATATCGCAGATGACGGTGACTTTTCCGATGACGCAGACAGTGGATCTGTTTTTACCACCGACACGATTCTTGCTTTCTTCAAGGGTGCCGGCTGGATTGGTGTCATATGCTACCGATTTACGAAATTTAATTTTTCTTCGATTATAATTATCACTTTTTTTTCCGGCATAATAACCTTTGTCTTCGCCTTCTATCTTCTCAGGTCCATGAAGTCTTTTGAATCTTCAGGGACCCTCGATTATCGAAACGCGATTTCTAATGTCGGCACGGTATACCTTACTATTCCGGGGCAGCGTCAAGGCATTGGACAGATACAGGTCGAAATCCAGGGACGCCTTACCACGGTTGACGCGATGACCGACAAAGAAACTCTCAAGACCGGTGAAAGAGTACTCGTCTGTTATAAAGATAGAAAGAGCGATAAGCTGGTTGTGGCCGCTTATAATGATGATACTGATCTCGTATAAAACAAATTAAAAATTTTTTGAAAGGAAGTTAAAGCAGGAGGCTTGCATGGATTTTTTAAGTATTTTTTCAGGTATTGCAGGTGTTGTTATCTTTTTATTTATAACACTTGGACTTGTTGCTATATCACGATATAAAAGATGTCCTTCAAATATGATTCTTGTTGTATTCGGAAAGGTAGGGAAAGGCAAAAGCGCCCGCTGTATCCACGGGGGAGGGGCCTTTATTTTGCCGTTGATTCAGGAATCTAAATATCTTTCTCTTCAGCCGATGACAATTGATATCCCTCTGCAGGGTGCCCTGTCAAAGCAGAATATTCGAATCAACACACCAAGTACTTTTACCGTAGCCATTTCGACAGAACCGGTCATTATGCTTAATGCGGCAGAAAGACTTCTCGGGCTTAATGAAGGGCAGATTCAGAGTCTCGCTGAGGACATCATTCTCGGGCAGCTGCGTCTTGTTATCGCTACTCTCGATATTGAAGAAATCAACCAGGACAGGGAACTGTTTCTGAAACAGATAAATGATAATGTCGCCTCTGAATTGAACAAGATTGGACTGCAGCTGATAAACGTTAACATTAAAGATCTTACTGATGAGTCAGGATATATTATCGCCATCGGTAAAAAGTCAGCCGCCGAGGCAATCAACCAGGCGAAGGTTGAGGTTGCAGAACAGGATCGAAACGGTGCCATCGGTGAGTCAAAGGCAAATCGTGAAAAGGAAGTTCAGGTCTCCTTTGAAATGGCTGAGACTGAGAAAGGAAGAAAAGAAGCTGAAAGGGACCAGAGAATCGTACTGGCTCACTTTGAAAGTGAAGGGGTCTCTGAAGAAGCTAAAGCTGAACGAGCACGGGAAGTTGAAATCGCAAAACAGCTGGCTGAGACCGCCAAGGGACGAAAAGAGGCCGAATCAGCCAAGCGTATCTCTATTGCCGAGTTTGAAGCTGCGGCAATCAAGGGTGAGAATGCATCAAAGGCTCAGGTGGCGGATTATAATGCTGAGCTTGCAGCCAAGGAAGCTCATGCAAAGGAAAAAAGTGAAGTTGCTGAGGCAAACGCCCAACGGGAGATTCTTCAGGCCCAGCAGGCTGTTGAATTGTCGCGGCTTGAAAAAGATGAAATCGTACAAAAGGAAATTGACAAACGTAAGGTTCAAATTGCCGCTGATGCCGAGGCGGAACGAAATCGAATCATCGCAAAAGGTGAAGCAGACGCGGTATTGATGAAGTATGAAGCAGAGGCAAATGGTATCAGAGAACTTTTAAAGGGGAAAGCCGATGGTTACAAGCAGATTATTGATGCCTGTGACAATGATCCCCAGATGGCGGCGACCCTCATGCTTCTTGAAAAGATGGAAGCACTGGTTGAAAAGCAGGTCGAAGCAATTTCAAATCTTCATATTGATAAAATTACCGTATGGGATTCCGGCGGAAATGACGGGGGGACAACTTCAAATTTCATTAAGAGCTTCGTTACCTCCCTGCCTCCCCTTCAGGAACTTGCAAAGCAGGCGGGCATTGAGCTGCCTGCTTTCCTCGGTTCAATAAAGCCTGAAGATATAAATCTTGAAGAGCTGAAAAAGGCGATTGAAGAGAATAAGAAGCCTGAAGCTCCTGCAGAAGGAGAGGTGAAAAAGGAAGTGTAAGGCCTGCTGAACATACAGTCATCATAAAGAAAGAGCCGGGAGTGTTGATACACCCCAGGCTCTTTCTTTATGACGACGACTAGTCTATCCATTGCCGCCGGAAACCCGTTCAATCGATGCGCCGAGGGCAGTCAGTTTTTCTTCTAGTTTTTCATAGCCCCGGTCGCCATGATATATTCTTCTTATTTCGGTTGTGCCCTGCGCGCCGAGGGCGGCGATAACCAGTGCCGCTCCTGCTCTCAGGTCAGACATCATTACCGGTGCAGAAGAGAGGGCCCGGACGCCGCGGATGATGGCGACCTGTCCTTCAATGGTAATGTCTGCACCCATTCTTCGCAGCTCAGGAACATGGGTGAAACGGTTTTCAAATATAGTTTCCGTAACCGTACTGATGCCAGGGATGGTTGTCGCAAGGGACATAATCGGTGCCTGCAGATCAGTGGGAAATCCGGGGAAAGGAAGTGTTTTTATAATGGTACCGTTGAGCTTGCGGTTCGGCTGAATGCGTACCCAGTCTTTACCGCTTTCGATAGAAAAACCCATTTCTTTCAGTGTGTCAATGAGGGCGTCAATATGAGCGGGGACAGCTTTTTTAATCGTCACATCACCGCGGGTGATAGCCCCGGCTAAAAGATAGGTGCCCGCTTCAATCCTGTCAGCCATAACCGTGTAGGTGACGGGATTTAACTTTTTAACACCCTCTATCTCAATGCGCTCGGTACCAAGACCTGATATTTTTGCCCCCATCTTAAGGAGAAATTCACCAAGGTCAACAATATCCGGTTCCATGGCGCAGTTTTCAAGAATAGTTTTTCCCTTTGCCAGCACCGCTCCCATCATCAGGTTTGCCGTTGCTCCGACGGAAACTTTGCTCATGGTGAACTCAGAGCCCCGCAGACGATCTGCTGTTGCCCTGATGTATCCGTGTTCCAGAGATATCTCAGCTCCCATGGCCTCAAAGCCGGAAAGGTGTATGTCGACGGGCCGTTCTCCAATGGCGCATCCACCAGGGAGAGAAACATCTGCTTCTCCGGTACGGGTCAGCAGGGGGCCCATGACATAGACCGATGCCCGCATGGTTTTTACCAGCTCGTAGGGAACTTCATTGTTTTGAATTTTACCAACCTTAATCGTAAGGGTACCGGTTTTTTCATTATAACTGGTATCTGCTCCGAGCACTCCAATTACTTTTATGATGGTGCGAATGTCCTGGAGATCAGGTATATTTTTAAGAACGGTCGTTCCTTCTGCCAGAAGACTTGCAACGATTACAGGCAGTGCAGCGTTTTTAGCTCCTGAAATTTCAACTTCTCCTGAGAGTTTTTTGCCGCCCTTAATCTTGTATATGTCCACGTATCTTTCCTGTCCTTATTTTTTAGTAATGTTCTTGATGTTGTCGACTTCCTTTTTGACCTTATAGGCTTCCTGGCCCGCTTTTTTCATCGCCTTGACAGCTTTTTCGCCGCCGAAGATCACAGCTACCACAATGACGATCAGTATTATTTCCCAGCCTCCGGGTAATTGTATCATTACTTTTTTTCTCCATTATCGGTATTAGTGTCTATTTCTCTCAGCTTCTGGTCGGCAAGATCCGCCGTTGCCCTTACTTCCTTTACCGCTTTAAAGGTCTTTTTAAACAAACTGTTAAAGGTATTTACATTTGTCAATACATTATAGATGGCTAATTTCTGGGTTGTGGTGGCATTATCGAGTTCTTCAGAGAGTTTGTTTATCTTTGCGGCCTCGTTGAAAACAATGGTGTTTAATTTTGACTGATCCTTTACTGACCGGGCAACCCGGCTGATCTCCCGGTGAAATTCCTGGATTTTTTTCATGATCTCGCCTGTCCGGGTTACCGCCTCCTGGATGCCCCTTGTGTTTCCCACAAGGTCGCGGTTAATGTCCTCAAGCATTGAGGCGATATCCTTGACGCTGGTTGCTGTTTGATCGGCAAGTTTGGATATCTCGTCGGCCACCACGGCAAAGCCCCGTCCCGCGTCACCGGCCCGTGCCGCTTCAATAGCCGCGTTAAGGGCAAGAAGGTTTATCTGGTCTGAAATTTCATTGATAACCTGGAGCACATCATAGATGCGGGTTGCATCTTTAATAACTGTAAGCATGTTTTCTGTCTTGTCATTGAGCCGATTCTGGCTATTGATAGCCTCTTCGGCAACCGTGCTGGCAGTAGAGACTGCCATGTCTATTTTTGATCCCAGCTCATTTGCCGTTCCTGTCAGGCTTTTAATCAGGTTGACCAGGGTATTGAGCCCCTCTGACTGGGTTTTTGCCTCGTCTCCCACTTCGTTAATACCACTGGCGATCTCTTCAATACTGGCCCCTGCTTCTATCATGTCGATGGCAAGATCCTTTCCCGCCGCAAAGGCCCTGTCACTGGCTGACCGGATTGACAGGGAAAACTTTTGCAGATTTTCACTCAGGGTACTATCTTTTCGCTGAAGTCGTTTCAGTTCATTTACCGCAGAATCAAGAAGATCCCCGGGAAGAGAAGAGGCTGAAATATTTCCATAGGGCTCTCCCGAAAGCCTGCTGATGGTTTCTCCTATCCTGGCGAGATGGTTTCTTCTTTTTTTTTCTTTTGACCAGAAAAGTCCAGCGAAAAGTCCTGAGGCGATAAGAACTGAAATGGACAAGATGATCAAGGAAGATACATTCGGCAGAATAAAGCTGAAGATTATGAAAAAAAGTGATATGAAAAGACCGGTTACGAGGGGACATATAATGAGCACTGTATGTAAAGAGTAGTCATTTTTTATCATAGTTCTTTCCTGACGATACAGGTTAAATATCCTGTTTTTTGGGGGGAAATTCAAATGAATGTTGAAAATGAGAGGTATGGGGTGGGGAAGTGAAAGGGGCTTTAAAGTGAGTAACGGTGTTTTTAATAGGGAATATAAAGAATCCGTCCCGGCCTCAACCGGTTTGGATTCTTTATTCCGTTTACGCGGATAATATCACGAGTTTTTTTTTGTGTCGTACCGCAATGCGGGAGAGGCAGTCCCCTTCTCTGACCCGGTATCTTTTAACCCGGGTAAATTTATAGCGGTAGAGTTTCTTTTTGTTCTTTAAAAGCATTTTCGCGCCATCCTTCGGAAGACGAAGCTCATATTTTTTTACATAAGGTGGAGTGATGTTCTTGTTGAGCTCCGGGTTGTACCTTCGAAGTTTTTTCATGGATACCCCGGAAAAGCGGGAAACATGGTTCAGGTAGACGGGAAATTTTAACTCAATCATTTCAGTCGGATCTGTCTCAGGGACCTCTATTTCATCTTTTATGTCAAAGAGGCGCTGGTTTCGAAAAATAATCAACAGTGCAATAAAACGGGGAACGTATTCACTGGTTTCCTGTCTCAGGGCACCGGAACGGGCGAGATGCCAGTAATCCCTTGAGCCTGAAGCTTTGACGGCTCTTCCAATATGGCCGCCGCCGCCATTGTATGCGGCCAGGGCGAGTTCCCAGTTGTTAAAGCGTTTGTAAAGGTGTTTCAGGTGTTTCAGGGCGGCACGGGTTGACTTTTCGATATCCCGCCGTTCTTCTACCCAGCGGTTGGTTTTAAGGCCCAGGGGCACTGAGGTGTTGCGCATAAACTGCCAGAGGCCCGTAGCGCGGCTTTTTGAAACAGCACGGGGGTCAAACCCGCTTTCAAGAAGGGGTAAAAGAGCCAGGTCTGCGGGGAGGTCTTTTTCTTCCTTCATTATTTCATCAATAATATCTTTGAAGTAATATGACCGTTCGATACTGGAAATAAGGTATGGACGGCCTTTGGTAAGGTAGGTATAGATATATTTTCTGATCTCGGGACGTCGGGTCACCGAGAGATCTTCGACAGCCTTGAAGAGCTCTTTGTCCCCCAGGGACGGCAGGTAGAGGATATCATTATCGGGATCGAAACTGAGGGCTTTATCGAGTCCCTCGCTGGAATACCTGGTGTCGGTAAAAAAGTTAAAAAGTCCCCATGAGAAGAGATTTTTGCTGAATCCCGTCAGGGTAAAAACTACAACCACAATCACCAGGATTTTTGAAAGTCTTGAAAAGTGCATCGTTTTAAGTCTCCATTTTACTATACATTTAAGTTCTGTTTTTACAGTAATTTGGGCAAAGAAAAAGGTAGTGGCCCAAATGGCAAGGAATAAACTGGAAAATAACAAAAAATGTATAATTCTTAACCTGTTATGCGACATAATGTCTGAGATGTATAAAAAATCCAGACATTTTTATAAAAATTTGGAATAAATTTTCAGTATAATTTTTTTTAAAACAGGTGCGGGGGCTTTAATTTTTACTGAAAAGGTTTAATGAATTATCACTGATAACTTCAGTGGTATGTATTGCTCAGAGCCCTGTTTTGTCGGGAAGGATTATTAAAAAATATCTGGTCATTTTGGTCGATACCCTTTATTTTTGACTCCATTGAGTGAAAGAGGGGGGTAAACATGGAACGGGTTGTAGAAATTATTCTGGATCTTCAGGGGCATTGTATTGAAACAGCGGCAAAACATGAGTATAAGAGGCTTATGGACCAGGTGTTTACAGAAGAGATATCAGATTCTTCTATAGAAGAAAAGATAGAGCTGCTTTCTGATTTTCTTAATACAGCTGATTTTTCCGCCTTAAGGGCTTCAGATGAACAGCTTGCCGGTATTTCCGGGGGATCTGCCCGTCTGAGTCGAAGCGAAAAGGACAGACTTCACCTGATTCTTTCTGAATCATCCCGGGATTTCTTCATGTAAAAAAGTTGTTGTATTATTTTGATATTAGTTAACATACTATTCTTAAATGAAAATCAGCTGGAATAAATTCTCGAAAGGGTGTGCGTAATCCCTTTCGAGGGAATAATATCGGAACAGAAAAATGGAAAAAGTCACAATATGGTATTTTACTGATAATGATTCGGGCAAAAAGGTTGCCCGGGCCATTCAAAATATGGGACTCCTCTCTCATTGTATTGAAGGCATGAAGACTGATAAAATAAATATTATTCCTGAAGAGATTAATATTTTTATCTTTGACCAGGAGAAAATGCTCCCTCAGGATGTGGTGGCTCTACTGGAAAAGGACGGCCGTGTTCAAAGCAGCCTGAAATTTCTCGTTGCGGCAAAAAAAGAGATAAAAGGAATGGCGGAAGTTTCTTATAACCTGCTTCATCTTGAATTTGTTTCCCGGCCCGTAAATGTTTCAGAATTTCTTCTTCTTCTTGAGAAATCTATTATTGTAGAGCGGTACCGGGAGATAATGAAATTCATTTCAAAGGAAGCTGAAACCAGGATTGAAACCTACGAGGGGATGATGGATATCAACCGGAAGAATATCTTTTCTTCGGAAAAAGAGAAGCAAACCTTTGAACAGATATTGAGTTATGAAAAGAACCTCATTCG
>CAZPEK010000052.1:13563-13876 GCA_964585555.1 uncultured Leptospirales bacterium
AAGGCGATACGTGATTTTACTATAATGCGTCACGAAGAACTTTTTGAGATGAGAAGCCGTATTAAAGCAGAAGAGATGCTCAGTGACCTGAGGCGTCGGGAAATGCTGGAAGCAAAAGAGACTATCAATGCCCAGGAGTCGGTAATAGACTATTCTTCTTTACGGCTGAAAGAAGTGAAAGATATCCTGGATGCTTCTGAAAAGGTAGCAGAACTGGGAAGATCTGAGCAAATTAACCTCAATGAAGAAAACAGGAGACTCCAGGAGCTGAATAAAACTCTCGCAGGAGAGATGGGCCATCTGACGCTTGACA
>CAZPEK010000053.1:0-9192 GCA_964585555.1 uncultured Leptospirales bacterium
ATTCCTGTATCGTTTTTACTCCCACCTTCGCGTAGGGATTTTCTTTGCGGGTTTTGATAAATTCTTTTATGAATGGAAAGGGGTCGGTTATGGCCCTTCCCCGGGGGCTGACACCGAAGAGGTCAATTGAGCCTGATGAAAAATGCAGGGCATTCATTCCGTTCGAAATCATCAGGGTGCGCAGTCCTTCGGTAGCAAGACGCATGCCGCATGTAAGGCCGGATAAACCGCCGCCGATTATTATACAGTCGTAACTCACTTTTCAGGTTCCTTGTCTTTTTTCTTTTTTTCAGGCTCTTCGAGCTTCAGGTCTCCCAGTCCGAAGAGGCCCTGGTATATCCAGTAGGTGAACTCTGATTCCCGGAGGCCATCGCCCCAGAGAACAGGCTTGATTCCCTTCCAGCGTTCTTCGAGAAAGTCTTTCAGAAGCCGGGCTGATTCTTCGGGCCCCACGTCTCCGTATTCATTAAAGAGCCCTGCTGCCCGGTACGCGCAGAGTTCTCCCTGGCAGGGACCCATGCCGATGCGGGTACGTCTTCGCAGGTCGATTATATTTTTTGTGTTCAGCTTTTTTATAGCATAGGCTACTTCACCCTCGGTGACCATTTCACATTCACAGATGATGCGGTAGTTCTTTTTATTTTTCTTGAGAATATTGTTAACCCGAAGGCCGTGCCGGTAGTGGGTCGAGCCGACAACAGAATCGGGGATGCCGGTAAACTGTTTCATGGTCTGGCGGTGGCGTATCTTTTTTTCTGAACCCGGGAGGGGAACCTTGTGGGTGGTACAGCTTTTTGATGAATTGAGTTTTTTGGCTACCATGTCGCTGGTCATTTCAGCCATGAGGCGGTAAGTCATCAGTTTGCCCCCCGCAATGGTTACCAGGTTTTCAACACCGTCCCGCTCTTCATGGTCAACCAGGACGATTCCCCGGCTTATGTCACGGCCCTTGGTCTCTCCTGAGACTGCAACAAGGGGGCGCACTCCACAATAGGCCCGCAGGGAGCGGGTCTTCTTAATGTTAGGAATAAGCTTTTCGCCGTCTTCAAGGAGAATGTTTATTTCATCATCATTGACCGTCAATTCTTCAATTTTATCATAGCTTATTTTTCGAGAAGTGGTACCAATGAGGGAGACCGTATCCCCTGGCACGACAATGTCTCCATCAGCAGGGGGCCGGCAGCGGTTGACAACCACCCGGTTAGTCCGGTAGTCGATAATAAGCATTGATCCCTTTGAGGGAAACATTTTCAGCTCTACATCCGCCAGTTCACATATGTGCTGTCCCCAGACTCCTGAGGCGTTAACAACGATCTGTCCATTAACAGCGAATTTTTCATTTTTATCGGTAACGCAGATTACACCGGTTACCGCGGTCCCTGTTCGGATCAGTTCAATTACCTTCGAGTGGGTAAATATCAGGGCACCCCGTTCCTGGGCATCGAGAATATTTGAAGAGGCAAGTCTAAATGGATCAATGGTTCCGTCAGGCACCCTGATGGCGGACATTGCATAGGGTGTAAGGTTCGGTTCTGTCTCAAGGGCTTCAAGGACACTGATTTCATCGGCTTTTATTCCCGCGAACCTGCAGCCTTCAAGAAGCCTTCCGTGATATGACGGGTCATCATCGGGAAGAGTAACAAAGAGTCCCCCGGTTTCTTCTATACAATGGCGGGCAATTTTTCGAAGTATCATGTTTTCGCTGATACATTCCTGTGCGGATTCAAGGTCATTTACCGCGTAGCGTGCCCCGGAATGAAGAAGTCCGTGGTTTCTGCCTGTGGTCCCGGAAGCAATATCATCTTTTTCAATGAGAGCGGTTTTAAAGCCCCGCAGGGAGAGGTCTCTCAGAGTACCGGCACCGGTAGCTCCACCGCCGATTACAATTACATCAGTTTCATACTGTTTCATGATAGAGTTCTTATCTTATGTGCATATAGTTTATTGTGTATACAAAAAAATAAATAAAAAAACACCGCCTGTTTGTCTGTACTTTTTATTGTGGTGGTAGCTTGTCAAATCTTTTTGCTACAGCATCTTTTATAATATCTTTTTTTAGCCAAAGGTCAAGAATAAAGGCATGAAGACTGTTTAAAGTTAATCTAATTATTTGTCAGGATATGGACATATTGTTTTCCTGGCAAACAATTTTTTTTTATCGGGATTTTTCCAAGGAAAAATTTGACAGCAGAGGGGGTGCACGTTAGAGTGCACGTCTCTACCGGGGAATACTGAAAGCACCTGGTATCAAAGAAGAAAATAATGAAGCTGAATGCACTGAAAACAATTGAAGATTTGAGAAAAGTTCCTAAAAGAGAGCTGCCTGAACTGGCTGCTGATGTACGGGATCTGATAATTGATACAACCTCTAAAATTGGGGGACACCTGGCACCGTCACTTGGGGTTGTTGAGCTCACCCTTGCCCTTCATTACGTTTTCAATACACCAATAGATAAAATAATCTGGGATGTGGGGCATCAAACCTATGCCCATAAGATACTTACGGGGCGCCGGGATGAGTTTCCGACCATTCGGCAGTATGGCGGTATTTCCGGTTTTCCCAAGATGAATGAATCGCCCTTTGATGTTTTTAACACAGGGCACAGCAGTACAAGCCTTTCCCTTGCCATTGGTGAAGCGGTGGGGCGTGATATGCAAAATCAGAATTATAAGGTTATTGCCGTAATCGGCGACGGTTCCTTGACCGGTGGGATGGCCTTTGAAGCCCTTAACCAGATTGGTCACATGAATCAGGACCTGATCATAATTTTAAATGATAACGAACACTCAATATCTAAAAATGTCGGGGCCCTGTCAACCTACCTGACCAGAATGATTTCAGGGGGCTTTTATAATAAATTTAGAAGGAAGAGTATGCAGCTGGTACGGAGCATACCCCGTTTTGGTGACAGTCTTTTTTCGGCCATTGAAAAGATATTCACCTCTGTTAAAAATTTTCTTATACCGGGAATACCGGGAAATTTTTTCCAGGATCTGGGGATACGCTACTTTGGACCGGTAGATGGTCATAATCTCGAACATCTCTGTGAACTTCTTGAACGGGTAAAGCACATTAACAGCGGCCCGAAGATTATACATGTCATTACCCAGAAGGGGAAGGGGTATCGTCCCGCAGAACTTGATCCTGCCCGATTTCATGGACTTGGCCCTTTTGACAAGGCAACAGGCATCGGCCCTGATTCGGGAGTCTACAAAAGTTTTTCCATAATCGCGGGGAAGACCCTGGCTCATCTTGCGGGAAAAGATAAAAAACTGGTTGCCGTAACCGCCGCGATGAAGCTGGGAACCGGTCTTTCAGAATTTGAACGGGTTGCCCCGAACCGTATCTTTGATGTTGGAATTGCTGAGCAGCATGCCATTACGTTCTCAGCAGCCCTCTCCCGTACCGGGATGAAACCCTTTGTGGCGATTTATTCAACTTTTCTGCAGCGGGCAACTGATCAGCTGATTCACGATGTAGGAATTATGAATCTGCCGGTAAAGATACTCATAGACCGTTCTGGTATTGTTGGTGATGACGGGGAGACCCATCACGGACTTTTTGATATTGGCATTGTCCGGGCTATACCGAATTTTATTTTTCTTGCTCCTTCATCGGCGGAAGAACTGCGTGATATGATTCATTTTGCCGCCGGGTATGATGAGGGACCTGTGGCAATTCGCTTTCCCCGGGGAAAAGCCGATGTAACAGGTTTTTCTGTGACTCAGAAAAATAAGTTTATTCCGGGTAAATTGAAAACCCTTGCCCGTGGTGATGACCTGGTTGTTTTTGCCCTGGGTGACATGGTGGAAACTGCGAAGCAGGTAAGAGAGATTCTTCTTGCTAAAGGAATAAAGATTACTGTTGCAGACCTTCGTTCTATCCGTCCCCTTGACCGGAGAGGCATTATCAGGCTGGTGAAATCAACGAAATCTTTTATTACCCTTGAAAATGGACATCTCAAGGGCGGGGTAAACGAAGAAATTCTTTCAATTGTGCCTCGTGAATTTAAAAGCCGTTTTCTTTTTGCCGGTGGTTTTCCCGATGAGTTTATCGGTCATGGGTCTACTGACCGGCTCTTTGAACGTTACAGTCTTGACGCTCCTTCACTTGCCAGGAGAATAACAAAGGCCCTTGCATAAAAAAAAGGACTTCTTATAATTGACTATGACTTCCCCCAAAATACGCCTTGATCAGTTTTGTGCCCGCAGGGGACTCTCTGCCTCCCGGGAGAAGGCCCGTCGTGAAATAATTGCCGGGTGGGTACAGGTTGGTGGTGAGACTGTTCGAGATCCCTCTAAAAAGATTCCTGAGAATGCAGTGGTGACGGTAAAACGGCCTGGTGGACTTTTTGTGAGTCGAGGGGGCGAAAAGCTTGAAAGAGCTCTGGAGGTTTTTGCCATTGATGTAAAGGGCAAAACTGTTGCCGACCTGGGGGCCTCTACCGGGGGATTTACTGACTGCCTGTTGAAACGGGGAGCAAAAAAAATCTATGCCGTTGATGTCGGTTATGGACAGCTCGATTATTCTCTTCAGCGTGATGAAAGGGTTGTGGTGATGGACCGGACGAATGCCCGCCTCCTTGAAAAAGAAATGTTCCCCGATAAAGTAGATTTTGTGACCGGTGATATGTCTTTTGTTTCAATCCTAAAGGTCATTGAGACCATGAAAAAAGTTTTTTCACCTTTTCATGGTGTCTTTTTGATAAAGCCTCAATTTGAAGCCGCGCCGGGGGAACATAAAAAGGGTGTAGTAAGGAAGAAAGAGGTGCATGAGGCAATCCTGTGCAGGGTTTTAACAGGGTTTCTTGATGCGGGCATGGACCTTCTTAGTCTGACCTGGTCTCCCGTTAAAGGGCCCGCGGGCAATATTGAATTTTTACTCCACGGATCATTCATGAGAGATCTTTCCGATGATTCGATGCTGCGTGAAGATATTGAGTCTCTGGTACACCGGGTCGTGGAAGAGGCCCATGCAAAACTCCCTGTTAACCCTGTACAGGAATCTCAATGAGTATGGTTGTTCCCTCCGGGCTGGTTGATTCAATGCTGATACTCCCGTTATGACGTCCGGTAATAATGAAATAGGCTACGGTAAGTCCGAGTCCTGTTCCTGATCCGACTTTCCGGGTCGTGTAGAAGGGATCAAATATTTTTGGTAGAATATCCCTGCTGATCCCCGGTCCTGTATCACTTATTCTCAGGGATAAAATTTTATCATCGAAGTCTGTTTCTATAATTAATGCCGGGCCGAGCTCGTGGTCCCCGTATTTTTTGTCTACCATGAACTGGGCTGAATTGCGCACCAGGTGCAGTATCACCTGTTCAATGTCTTCCCGTATCAGTAGAACAGGAGGAATGTTCTCTTTAAGCTTATAGTCGATTTTAATTTTTCCGAAATTGTATTTTTTTTTCAGGTCATAATCTTTTGCTGCAAGGTCGAGGGTCTCCTGCAGCAGGTTGTTTATGTTTACTTTTGTTCTCTGGGACTCTCCCCGGGTGGAAAAGTTGATGAGACGCTTGATAATGTCTGCCGCCCTTTCTCCAGCTTCGCGGATACCGGTAAAGTAGCGGGATATTCCTCGTTTCTCGCAGTACTGCTGTATATCATTAAATTCGAGATTGAGAGCCGAAGCCTCTTCCCTGTTTGCCGGGATGTCAGTCATGAGGCGGCGTTCAACATTCTGAATCCCCTGGATAATAATACCGAGGGGGTTGTTGATCTCATGGGCCATTCCCGCTGCGAGGCTGCCGACGGTGTGCATTTTTTCTGACTGCAGAATCAGTTCTTCTGTTTTGAGGCGTTCGGAGATATCCCTGATAACTGCAAGAATATGCTCTTTCCCGTGAAACCTGATGATACTTCCTTTTACCTCCGCCGGGAAGGTTGTCCCATCACGGCGGAACTGCTGTATTGTTTCCAGGAACTTGCCTGTATTTCTCATTCTGGTGTCCATGAGAGAAGAGAGTTCGTGTACTTCCGTATCCATAACAGCGGCAACTGAGAGATCAAGAATCTCACTTCTATTGTAACCAAGCATATTCATTGCCGCTTCATTGGCTGCGGAAATTTTATATTCACGGTCAAAAATTATCAGACCGTCGGCAACACCTTCGAAAATATTACGGTAGAGTATTTCACTTTCCATGACTTCTTCATGAGATTTGATCAGCTGATTGTTCATTGCTTCCAGCTCTTCATTTGCAGCCAAAAGGTCTTCATTGGCTGTTTCCATTTTACGGTTGAGGTTTTTAAGCTGTTCGTTCTGATCGTTAATTTTTTCTCGAACCTTCATCCGGTCAGTAATATCTTCTACGATACCTACCGCCCCTATTACTTCCCCATTGCTGCTTATGATGGGAGCTGTTTTCATTCTAATGAAAATAATAATATCGCTGTTCGTTGTGTGGTAGGGGCCTTCATAGATGCCTTCTGTTCCGGAAGCAGCTTTTTTAAGTGCAGGCTTGATGCTGTTATCCTTGAGGTCATTCATGTTGAGAAATTTGAGTTTCTCCGGGGGGGCCTTAAGTAATTTTGCGAAACGGTCATTGAATCGCAGAATTTTAAGGCCCGGGTCATAGAAAAATATGCCTACCGGCGAACCGCGAAAGATATGCCTGTATTCACTGCGGCTGTTTGACAACTCTCTGGTAATCCTTTTTCGTTTTTCAAGTTCTTCCTCAAGGCGTCGGGTC
The DNA here is from genome assembly GCA_964585555.1 of uncultured Leptospirales bacterium. Classification (GTDB taxonomy): domain Bacteria; phylum Spirochaetota; class UBA4802; order UBA4802; family UBA5550; genus CAZHNW01. The sequence continues at coordinate 6,697 of CAZPEK010000053.1, forward strand.
TGACTGCGGACCCTTTGATGCAGTGAAAAGTTCCATGCCAGGAAAATGAGAATAATTATAATGATGATGGTGGCTGTAATTAAAAACAGGCGTATCAGTTCATTGCTGTTAACAGCGGGGCGCGCCCCGGTATAAAACCATCGCTGGTTTATGGCATCCCGTTCTTTTTTGCTGATGGCATTAAAGGACCTGGAAAGAATAGAAAAAAGCATTGGATGCTGTCGTGGCACGGCAAAGGAGAACTGATTAATGAACTGTGTTTTTCCTGAGACCGCGAGATTCGGTATTGTTTCTCGTTCTATAAGAAAGAAGGCCACCGTCTGGTTCATGATTGCTGCATCGCATTTTCCAAAACTGACTTTAAGTAATGCGTCAAGGTATGAATTTTCTTCACAGATTTTTATATGGGGATGGGATTTCTTTATATGAGCAATAAGAAAGCTTTTTTCAGGTATGGCAACTTTTTTGTTTTTCAGGTCTTCGAGAGTAACAGCAGGGGAATCTGTACCCCTTGTCAGAATTATAACGGGCGAAGAAAAATAAGGCTCAGTGAAATAAAAAAACTTTGATCGCTCGGAGGTTTTTTGCATTCCGCCGATTATATTTATTTTTCCTTCTTTTGTTTTTTTGAGGGTATCACTGTAATCTTTAACCAGAACTGGTCTGATAGAGATGCCTGTTTTCTTCGAGATAAGTTCAAGGTAATCAACGGCGATTCCTGTATAATTTTTCCCGCTGAAGAAGGCGATGGGCGGTATATTGTATCCCGCGTCAACAGTAAAGGCATTAGAATGTGCCGCGAGCCAGGTTTTTTCTTCAGCAGTGAGTTGAAGGGTTGAAGAATCCCCCGGTAGATTGAATTTCTGGTTGAAAATCAGACCGGTAAGGACCAGTATAAAGAAAATAAAAACTGCGGTGACTGCAATAATCAAGGGACGGCTGAAAGGAATTTTACCTGCCGGTAAATATTTTCGGATAACTATACTTCCCCCCCACCACAAAAGAGAAAGGACCACGGCCGCGGCCAGGAGAAAATAATACCAGGATGTTGTTTCTGGAGAATTAAGACCACTTTTCTTTTTCCAGCGTTCAATGATTTCCTTTCGGGTTTTTACCGGTATCGCTGCCAGGGATTTTTTTAATATAGTGGCGAGAGTGGTATTTGATGAGAGGGTCGCCAGGTGGAGGCGGCAATGGTAGTCAGTTGCTGTCTTTATTTCCAGGTTTCTGAATTTGTTTTGTTTCAGGGCATAACTGGCCGGGAGTTTTGCGGCTATTACCGCATCATGAATACCGCCTGACAGCATTTCGAGGCCGTCATGGAGAATGTCTTCAGGGAGGATTGCCGCTTTGGGAAAACGCTTCCTCATGGCGTTGAACATCCGGTAGCTTCCTGAAACGCTGACCTTTGATTTTTCCAGTGTATTCAGGTTGAATGGTGCGCTGGTTTTTCTTGTGATTATAACAGCGGGGGAGTCAAAGTAAGGGGGGGTAAAGTTTAGATAAGATTCAGTCCCTTTTTCCTTTTCTATTGTTGGAATAATGTCAATGGTTCCCTTTTTTGTGTCTTCAAGTATTGAATACAGGTCGTTGTATGAACGGGTTTTAAATGTTATGCCGAGGTTTTTTTCAATTTCAACCAGATATTCTTCTCCGATTGTGCAGTATGAATGTATCTCCTGAAGGCCCTCTGATGTGGAACGTGTCATGTGGGCGGCAACCAGTTTTGAACTGTTTTTTGCCAGCCATGCTTTTTCTTCGCCGGTCAGGTTCAGGAGCCCTGGTGTTTCTCCCGGCAGGGAAAGAGGGACCAGAAGCAGCAGGACTGGGGTCACTGATATGAAAATCCTGGATAGTATATTTTTTGTTTTTTGTTTTTTCACGTATCACCGCTCTGAATAAAATCTATTATGTTTTGAAAACGGAAGAAACTGTCTGCGTTTCCAACGTGTCATGGTCTGAAATATGCTGCATATTATTATACCTTCAACAGTCCAATACGTCAAGAATCACCTTTTAATAATGAAAGGCCCCCCCCGGCCGATGGATGCTTAATCTGTTCGAATATTTTCTGTCGGCCACCCCCCGGAGGGGGGTTTTTAAGCGTACAAACCCACGACCGGGGTGACGAAACGGTTGGCCCGGTACAATTGTCAGGCTGCTTGAGCCCGGCGGCTTTTCTGCCTGAAATGTTAAAAAGCTGCGTATATTTTCGTTATTTTCACGCAATTTCTTTCGGGGGATGAAATATTTGTTGACCCCTTTTTCTTCCTCTGTTTGTATACAAATATATTCTATTTGCAATGGTTTTTATATTAATGTGCAGTGAGGTCACGGCTCTTTTATGAATAAAATAGTGTTAATTATTTCCCTGGTGTTTCTCCTGGCGGGAGCCGCGGGGGCTGTTGATATGTCTACTGTTCATGCCTATCCGGTGCCCTTTAATCCCAGGCAGGATGGGGTGGTTAAAATTCTTATTCCCGACAGTGTCCCTAT
>CAZPEK010000053.1:9222-13826 GCA_964585555.1 uncultured Leptospirales bacterium
AGACCCTACCTATTCAGTAAGCTACTCTGTCTATGACATCAATGGTGATCTTGTCACACAGAGAAGCTTTGCTGCAGTCGGATATTCGGGTAATGTGTTGGATAGTTACGTGACCTGGAATGGTCGCACAAGCCGGGGCAGTATTGTAAAACCAGGGCTGTATATAATAAAAGTAGTTATACAGAACGAAACTACCGGTGCCTACGGCAAAAAAATTATCAGAATACTGGTGAAGGGATAATGGCTCCAAAAATTCTTAAATATACACGAACCCTGGCCCTGGGCGCGGTGATATCTGCACTATCCTCAGTGCCCCTCATGGCGACCAACGCGGGCAGCCGGGCCTCCTTTACCCGGGGCGGATGGGTTGGAGCCCGCTATGTTGCCACCGGTATGACCGCTGAAGTGCTCGCCGATGATGTCTTTGCCATTTACTGGAATCCCGCAGGCCTTGCTGAACTCCGGGGGAAGGAAAAGGTATCTGCTGAAGATCTTAAGGAAAAGGCCCGGAGTGGCAATGCTGACAAGATAAAAGAAGAAGACCTCTATAAGTTTTCTGAAGATGACAGGGAACAGACTGTCGTGCATATCGGTGTATCGGGGGCGATGCTTGACGCAGAACGGCAGGCATGCTTCACCGGTGTCGCTTTTAATCTTCTTGGCGGTGTCGCGGGGGTGGGGTTTTATTCTATTTTTTCACTCGATATCCCGACCTATGATGCAAGCGGTGTTTCCACGGGAAGCACTAATTATGTTGCCGGGGCTTCATATTTTTCCTACGCCTATGAGTTCGGTGTAGCCTCTTTCGGGGCTTCGGTGAAAATGCTTTATGAACGAATAGACACTATAAACTACGGCGGTGCCGGGGCCGATGTGGGAACCCAGGTTTTTGTTCTTCCTTTCCTGAAGGTCGGTTTCATGGTTCAGGATCTCGGTACGGGATTATTTCCCTATAACAATGAAGCGGGGGTGGATAAAAAATATGATTTCGCCCATCCCTCCCTTCGCCTGGGCATTGCACTCCTGAGCGACAGTGGTCTCACCTTTGCCATTAGTGTGATTAAGAAACTTGAACAGAACCAGTTTCAGGTCAGTGCGGGTGTTCAGTACGATCTTGCGAAATATCTCTCCCTCTATCTCGGGGTAAATGATGCTTATTTCTCGTCGGGTTTGACTTTCAGTTTTTATAACATGACTTTTTCTTATGCCATGTCTTTTGATAATATTGATTACGGAATAAATAATGTTGTATCCTTTTCACTCCTTTTTTGATCTCCGGGGTTTTTGAAATGACCGAAAACACGGAAATAATGGGTATACTGAATGTTACTCCCGATTCGTTTTATGATGGGGGGAAGTTCGGGGATCCCGGGGCAGCCATAGACCATGCAATGGAAATGATCCGCCAGGGGGCCGATATTATTGATGTGGGCGGAGAGTCAACCCGCCCTGGAGCTGAGGCAGTATCGCCAGAGGAAGAAACCGCGCGGATTCTTCCGGTTATTGAAGCAATACGTCGAAAGAGTGATGTGATAATTTCCATTGATACTTCCAAGGCATCGGTTGCCGCTGCCGCACTGAAGGCGGGAGCCGATATCGTTAATGATATCAGCGGATTGACCTTCGATGAAGAGATGGTTGAAACGGTTGCCCGATACGATGCGGGAGTGATAATTATGCATATCCAGGGAACCCCGGAAACGATGCAGGATAATCCCCGGTATGATGACCTGCTGGAAGAAATTATGGGTTTCCTGACCAGGCAGGCGGCCCTGGCAGAAGAGCGGGGAGTAAAAAAAGAGAAAATAATCCTTGATCCAGGCATTGGTTTTGGTAAAACGCTTGAAGATAATTACCATATTTTAAACAATATTCATCGTATCAAGGAACCGGGATATCCGGTCCTTATCGGCCTTTCAAGAAAATCTCTGATCGGAAGGCTGATAGATGAAGATGCCGACCGGCTTCCCGGGACTATAGCCCTGAACGCACTGGCGGTTCGGGACGGAGCAGATATCATCCGGGTACATGATGTAGCCGAGCACAGTCTGATGTTGAAAAGCTTGACAATGTTAAAAAGGGTGTCATGATAAATCTATGAGTGTTTTTTTTGATAAAATAGCATTTTTCCTTTCAGCTTTCTGGGATGTCTTCAGGAATATCCTTGATGTTGCTGCCGTTGCGTTTATTTTTTACCTGATATACAATTTTCTCAACAAGACGCGGGCTATCCAGCTTTTAAAGGGATTCCTGATTATTTTTTCCCTTGCCCTGGCATCTCGTTTTCTTAAGCTTCAAACCCTTGAATGGCTTACGAAAGATATTACTACCCAGATAATTGTAATGGTTACTATTCTCTTCCAGCCTGAACTGCGTCGTCTCATTACCCAGTTCGGTCAGAGAAACTGGATATCAAGCGATGTGACCAAAGCTGCCTTTCCCCTGGATGAGCTGGTGAGCGCGGTCTTTTCCATGGCCGAAGAGAAAATCGGATCGCTTATTGTTGTAGAAAGAAATACAGGCTTAAAGAGTTATGTTGAATCCGGTGTACTGGTCGATGCAACAATATCAGAAGAGTTTATCCGAACCATTTTCTTTCCCCTCACGCCCCTTCACGACGGGGCGATTATTATTCAAGAGGGAAGAATCGCGTCAGCAGCCTGTTATCTTCCCCTCAGTGATTCAAAACAGTTAAGAAAACAGCATGGAGCGAGGCACCGCGCCGCTCTTGGTATCGCAGAAGAATCTGACGCCCTGGTGATAGTTTCATCCGAAGAAAACGGCACTATTTCAATTATGGTCAATGGCAAGATGTATTCCCGGATAAAAGATGTTGATGTGAAAAATATGATTCTTTTCTATATGAATCCCAAGACTGCCTACGAGGAGTACAAGGGATCATGATTCAATATATACAGTCAAAACTTGAACGTTTTTCAGGCCGTGATGTGGTGCCAAAAGCCGTGTCTCTTTTTCTCGCCATTACCCTCTGGGCATATGTATCGAATAGTAAGATGGGAGAACTGAAATTTAAAATTCCTGTCAGTTACGAGCATCTTCCCGCAAATATGATGGTTTCCTATGTTTCCCATAAATACATTACAGCCACTGTGCAGGGGAAAAATGAATATCTTAAGAGTGTTCATGATAAAAATATCAAGGCGACTGTAGACCTTAAAAATCCTGAAATTGGAAAAACCGGGAAATACCTGGTTACCATGGTAAAGAAGGGGTTTCCTGAAAATATCAAAGTCTCTTTTAACCGCAAAATGGTAGATATCACCGTTGAAATGATCATTTATAAAAAGATTCGGGTTATCCCAAAAATATTTGGAAATGTTAAAAAGGATTATTTTGTAGGGAAGATTGTTGTCGAGCCGGAATTTATTCTTGCCGAGGGACCCCAGTCAATGATTGACGGTATGCAGTCAATTTTTACCAATGATATATCGATTGCTGGAGCAGAGGATAACATCACCAGGGATGTCGATCTCAATGTTAAGGATTATAAGGGGGTTTCTTTCAGTGAACCGAATGTCAAGGTGAATATCCCTATAATAAAATATGGTAACCTTTACCGCCTTGAGGTACCCATAACAATTAAAAATACTGACAAAGGCTTCATTTTTAAGCTTTCTGAGTCTGCAGTGAAGGTGTATATAAAGAGTACAGATAAACGCCGATTGATGGTTGATGATATCGAAGCCTTTGTTGATTTTTCAAAGGTAAATATGAAAAATCTTTTTGAAAAGAAAAAATCCCTGAGCAGGAAGTTTCCTGTGAAAATTCTTTTTAAAAACAAGGATATTGCGGCTGATATAATCTCAACGGCTCCTGAAAATGTTCAAGTATCAATAACCAGAAAATAGCACGAGGAAAAGATGTCTCGAATCAGACTTGGAGTTAATATTGATCATGTGGCAACCCTTCGACAGGCCCGGGGCGGTTTTGACCCCGATCCACTTGAGGCGGCCCGCATAGCAGAAGATAACGGGGCAGATGGTATCACCGTTCATCTCAGGGAAGACCGGCGGCATATTCAGGATCATGATGTTACCGCCCTGAGAGATGTAGTGCGGGGTGTTCTTAATCTCGAAATGGCCCTTTCTGATGATATAATCAGTTTTGCAAAAAAGCTGGTGCCTGATCAGGTTACCCTTGTCCCGGAGAAACGTGAAGAGTTAACCACTGAAGGGGGCCTTGATGTCAGGAAAAATATTACCAGGCTTAAAGATGTTGTCGGTGAATTTAAAGACCTGGGAATAATTGTTTCCCTGTTTATTGAACCCGATATAGATGTCATTGATGCTTCAAAAGAAGCGGGAGCTGATTACATCGAGATTCATACCGGCACCTATTGTAACGCCCGGGCAGAAGATGAAGTTCGTCATGAGCTTGAGCGGATTAACCGTGGTGCTGTACATGCTCTTGCTATTGGACTGGGTGTAAACGCGGGGCATGGTCTTAACAAAGATAATGTCCTCCCGATACTGGAAGTTGTGGGGCTTCATGAACTGAATATCGGCCATTCTATAATCTCACGAGCCGGATCTACTGAACTAACCTCTAGATCACTTGGAAGACAAACATCTTCACCAAATTCG
>CAZPEK010000054.1:0-7962 GCA_964585555.1 uncultured Leptospirales bacterium
CGGAATACTGCTGTAAAGACGAAGGGTTTCATTATTGATTCGATGGACTTCCATGGAGAAAATCATTTCTAACAGCTGGTTAATATCTACCGGAACCGGAGAAAGGATCAAATTACTATTTTTCATTTTTGAGAAGTCAAGAATATCATTAACAAGAGCTGAAAGTCTTTTTGCGCTTTTATGTATGAGGTCAAGATTATATATAGTCTGTTGATTTAATTTACCTGTTACTCCCTGCATAAGTGAATCAGATATACCGATGATACCATTCAAGGGTGTCCGCAACTCATGTGAAGTATTGGTCAAAAATTCATCCTTCATTCTATCAAGAGACATAAGTGATATATTTTTTTCTGCTACTTCATAAGAGAGCTGTTCTATCTCATGAAATGCATGTGAAAAATTTACAGCAAGAACATAGGCCTGAATAAACACAAAGCAGAGCCACCCGTATGTGACCAAATAGCCTGTATCAACCTTCTGTAAAATATACAGAAGATCATTCACCATTGTTATTATGAGTATAATTGTTCCTATCAGGATGATTACTGATCCTTTTCTTCGATGAAAAGCAGCACGGACCAGAGAAACTACTATATTTATCATGATAAATATAGTAAAAAACTCAAAGGGTCTCGAAATGTACCTGCTGTAAAAAATTGCAGGAGTAAAAAGAGTTATTACGGTAAAAACCATAATGGCTACTATTGCTGCCAAAACAATATTGCGATGTAATTCCATGGGGAATAGAGAATAAAAAAAGAGAAAAAGAGAAATTGCAGCCAGGTAGTATGAAATAAACTGAATTTTTATCAACAACTCCCAGGGCATATTCGGGATATAATATAAAAGCAGGATACTTTCAGTTGACAAAAGGCGTAACGTGACAAACAAACAGGTCAGGCCAAAAAATAAAACAGAGTAACTGCTTGACCGTAGAATATAGAGAAGAATATGATAGATTGCCATAAAGAATAAAATACCAACAAAGAAGTATATATCATGAACGATTGATCTTTGATAGTTCGAAATTGCTTCAGAAGTTCCCAGGTAAATACTTTTTGTCATTCCCCCCTTTGCATAATGGTGGTTGGAAACCTGAATAACAAGCTGAAAGACATCCCCTGTTTCATGAAGCCACAGAATACCGGGATTAAAAGCAGGAGAAGATACTTCCTTCTCTTCCCCTGTTTTACCAGCGGTATATACTGTTTTATTGTTTATGAGTATCTTTGCAGATGAATAAATAATCGGAACATATAAAGCCATGGGCTTTTTTTCTGAAGGCATCTTAACAGTAACTTTGAATGTCGCTGACTGTAACGGTTTTAAAGAATCTGAAGAGGATGGCGGTACCGGACAGTTTTTCAACAGGCAGGGAAATATTGTATATGTTTTCTTCTTATCTTTTTCGACTTCTGTAATAAATGTCTTCTGCCCGGGATAAAATTCCCATTCCCCCTTGAGAGATATAATTTCATTGGAGGAAAAAGAGTAACCTGATACATCAAGAAGACCTTCTTTTACAGAGGCATTCTTCTCAAAAGCGCTTTTCTTTTGAACTGCAATTGAAAAAATACTGACAACTATGATCAATATTCCAAGGACAATATTCCTTTTTTCTTTATTCACTCAGTTTTCTCCGAAACCAGCAGGCAGTACTATCTTTACTCTTTTCCCGATAACTTGAAAACATTGACAAAGTCAGGTTTCAAGGGCAGTGAGCCTTCCCGGGGACAGAAAAAAACATCTAAACTTCCAGACTTTTTATCTCCTGAACCTGAAACAGTAAATAGTGCTATATGTTTTGTATAGTCATCATATATATCTCCATCATGAAAATCCCCAGGTTGTTTTCCTGTAGAATAGGTCATGATGTTTTTCAGCCCTTCTTTTGAAACTTTTTTCTCTTTGTTTTGGAGCTGTTTAAAAAGTTGACTCCTGAAAGAGTTCCAGCGGTTATAATTGTAATCCTGTGTAGTGAAATTATCAAACTGTCCCTTCAAAGCAAATCCATTGACTGTTGCAACTGCGGAGCTGAAATTCCAGGGGATTCCTGCATTTAATTCCGAATTATATTTCCTTATTGCCCGCCTCTGTCAATTACCAGCTGCTTTTGTAAAATCATTTTCTACAATAAGTCCTTCTGCTGCATCTGAAAGGATTAAAAGATTATTCATCATATAATCAAACCTGGTATTTATTGTATATTCAGCAGCATTATTGAGGGTAGAATAATTTTCAAGGACATAACGAAGGTCAAAGATCAGAGAATGGGGATTTGAATAGGAAAACTTTTTACCGGTATGAGAATAAAGAAGTCCTGCAAACATATAATCACTACTTATACCGGTTATGAGGCCCTGAATACCAATAAAGCCTACAGAGACTATAGTCTTACTTTTATATTTAATAATAGTTACTGTATGCATGCCGCACATTGCCGCAGCATCTGCCCAGTCAAGAATTCGTCCTGTCAGTACACCTCCTGTTTCCGACTCAATACCATTTATCGATACACCATTACAGGCTCCTCCCTTCAGCTTCTTTTTCCTCTTATCGGGAGTATAGAATTTCTCTCCACCCAATACATCAAGAAAAAGATTCACCAGGTAGAATTCATTCAGAGAGAGTTTTCCATCACCGCAGACATCTTCCTCTGCATTCACCAGCACTGATCCAATACCGTTGATTTCATCCAGATAGGTTCCATTTTGACTAAGTATTTTTTTTGACTTCAAGTGGGGAACCATTTCAAGGGCTGTGCCGATCAGATCAGAACATTTTGCCTTTTTATCAACTGCAAGTTGCCCAATCAACAAATCAAATATTTTCGGCAGCTCAGGTATGCTTTTAAGATATGCTTTACCCAGCAGCACGCCCATTTCCCGTGCCGATATTCCTGTTGAATAATCCATGGTGATTTCAAGGTATTGCTTTTTAGAAACAATAGTAACTGCCGATTGCTTCTCTTTCTGATTTTTGCATCCTGATAGAGCAATTAAACAGACAAGAATAGATAGCAAATAAAAATACGCTTTAGGTGTTATCATCTGTATTTGCTCCCTTAATCCTTTCAATTTGAAAAATATTGAAAATAACTTTATGCAGACTGGCATCAAGCTGTTTCAATAAAATTATTGCCGAAAGACCAGCTTCTGCGCAAGGCTTTTTTCATTAATTTACACTTTACACCATCTGCTATTTAAAGACCGCAAGACTATGACGAAGCCTCTCTTCAGGCAGACCAAAGCAAAATTAAAATGCATACTCAACTCTTTTAAAAGGCCATTTTGACTGAATCCATTGTTTTGTGTTTTTCTTTAACAGTAGTTCAAAACCTTTTTTCAATTCACTCTCTTCTGCCCAAAGATATATAATTGCATCATGCCATGGCTTCCAATTATAGAAGATATAAATACAGTCAATACATTTATCTTTTGACTTATTTAATACAGTGTAAGTAAAGGCATATCTGTGTTTAAATTCGTATTCCTTTTGTTTAATATCTTTTATATTATCTTCTAATGTAAAATCCTTAGAGGGCCACATTCCCAGAGATTCTTTTCTTAGTCGTTGTGCACTTGACATGACTGCTATATAATCCAGTTTTGAATAATCAAGGGTCAGTCTATGAATCACATAAGTATCAAAGCTGCAGCTTTCAGGTATTTTAAAATCTTTTGGTACCAGTTCAAATATGTGAACTTTAAACAATGTTAATAATCCATATAAGACAAAGGGTGCAAGAAGAGCTGTTGTAAATACTGTTTTTTTCATAAAAATTCTCACTTTTGTTGGTCAATAATCAGGATCTTCATATATGTATACGATTAAAGGTGCTAAATAGATGAAATTTTTTTAACATTCCGGTTATATGATTCTTGTTCTGAGAAAAACTCTCATGCCTCATGTGCAGGTTGGTGGTGCCGCAATTTACGCAGATATCAATTTTTCCTTGATAATATAACCCCTATAATAGAATCATACATGTATAGAACAATCAACCGGATATATACTAATGGATAAAACAACAAAGCTGCTGAGGGGCGTCCACCTCTTCGATATTCTTACAGACGAAGAGGTACGTATATTCTCAGACTACACCCGCATCGAAAAATTCTCAGAAGGCGCAAATATCTTTAAAAAGGGTGAGAGCAGCAATGCCTTTTATATCGTTGAACAGGGGGAAGTACGGATTGTAAAGGACGCCTTCCAGGACAAAGACAATACCCTGGCCTTTTTTATCGAGGGAGAAATCTTCGGAGAATTCGATCTTTTTGAAAACGACCCGCGCACCGCAACTGCTATTACCAATACCCCGAGCAGTCTTCTTATCTTTCCCCGGGGAGGGTATGACTTCGAGTATATCTGCAATAAACACCCGGATATTTTCGTAAAAATTTACCATTCACTGATAACCGTCAATTCAGGACGAATTCGCCAGACCAACAGGATTATTACCGAAAAAAGCTCCTGGCTGAATGACCTGAAAGAGCAGATGTATAAAGATAAACTGACAAATTTTTACAACCAGAGCTATCTTGATGATGAGTTTCCCCGGCTCCTGAAAGAGTATGAGAAGACAGCCTTTCTTGTGGTAAAGCCCGATGACTTCAAGATTGTCAATGACACCTTCGGGCATGAAGCGGGAGACATGGCCCTCAAAGCTATCGCGGGAACCGTCCTGTCAGCAATCGGTGAAACAGAAATCCCCATCCGGTTCAGGGGCAATGAGTTCATTATCGCCTTCTGCGGCAAAAGCGCCGAAGAAACAGAGGAGCGTGCCCGGGCAATTTTTAAACAGTTAAGTGATATTGACATCGGTGCCCTCATTGGGGAAAAAAGCCTCTTTCTCACCTACAGCATGGGGCTTGCTGAATACCCTGAACAGGGGGAGACCGTTGACACGGTTACACAGCTCGCCTATTCGAAGATGTTTGAACAGCGGGACAACGGGGGCAACGGCATACGCATTGTAGACTCCCACATAGACAACCTGATCCCCTTTCTCCAGAAAGTGTCGGTCTTTTCTTCCCTCTACATTTCAGAACTTCAGATTCTTTCCGGCTACATGAAACATGTCAATTATGGTGAAGGAAGTTATATCTGCCGGGAAGGCGAAGAAGGAAGCGAGCTCTTTATCATCGAATCGGGAACCGCCACTGCCTCAATCAAAATTGACGACAATGAAGAAAAAATCTTAACAGAATTCACAACGGGAGATTTTTTCGGAGAGGTTGCTATATTTGAAAATGCCCAGCGCTCAGCAAGTATTATCGCCAGGGAAGAAAGCTCCCTCCTCACCCTGGACAAGCAGGACTTCCTTGCCATTATGGAAAAATGGCCCATGGTGGCAATAAAAATGATGAAGGAAATCCTCGACATCACCTCGGGACGCCTCAGCCATACGAGCAGCTTTATCTCAGAAATGGTCAAGTGGGGCGACAACGCCAGCAGGCGCGCTATCACCGATGAGCTGACCGGGGTCTATAACCGGCGTTATCTTGACAGCGCCCTTGAAGATCATTTTGAGAAATCACGCAAACATAAAAAATCTCTCTCTGTGATCATGGCTGATATGGATTTTTTCAGGGATGTTAATGAATCCTACAGTCACGAAACGGGAGACCGGTATATCGTCGAAGTCGCGTCGGTTTTTCAAAAATGCCTCAGGGAGAGTGATATAATCGCCCGCTACGGGGGAGACGAATTCACCATACTCCTGCCAGAAACTGAAAAAGAAAAAGCCATGGAGCTTGCGGAAAGTATCCGCGCCACGGTTGAACAGCTTGATTTTCTTAAAAATATTGAAGGTCCTGATCTTCCCCTTTCTGTCAGCCTGGGACTCGCGGTTTTTCCGAACCACTGCACGACCCTGGATGACCTGAAAAAGCTCGCTGATGAGGCCCTCTACCGGGCCAAAGAATCGGGAAGGAACAAGGTAGTTGCAGCTGATAATTAAAAAGGAAATCCTATGCATGTAAAGGGAAAAAAGAGCATTCAGCAGCGTATCATTAAACCTGAAGATTTAGACAATCTGATCAAACCGGGCAACAGGATTTTTCTATCAAGCGGCGCATCAACACCGGTCAGCACCGCGAAACTTCTGATGGCATCAGAACATAAAAACCACCGCGACCTTGAATTTATACAGCTCGCCTTCATGGAAAACGTATTTTCTTCCACCACTAGTTCACAAAAGAAATACCGCTTTAAAACCTTCACAGTAGGTGAACACATCAGCAGGGCCTTTACCCGGGGAGATGTCGACTTTATCCCCGCGACCTTGTCTGAACTTCCTTACCTGATAATCTCCGGTACCGTGGGTATTGATGTTGCAATAATTCAGGTCTCTCCCCCGAACCGTCGGGGCTACCTGAACCTGGGAACGACAAATGACCTTTCGAAAGAGGCCATCCAGCAGGCATCCCTGGTTATCGGGGAGATCAACCCCAATATGCCGGTCACCAGGGGGACCACCCCGATTCACCATAAAAATTTTGATTATTACATAAAAAGCAGCTTCCCACTTGTTGAGTTCCCCATCCGCGATTATGATGAAACGATGTCCCGTATCGGCAAACATACCGCGGCACTGATAGATAACGGCTCTACTCTCTCATTAGGAGCAGGAAGAATTTTTCAAGCAATTGTCTCAGAGCTTAAAGAGAAAAAAAATCTACAAATTATTTCCCATGTTTTGTCTGACTGGATCATTGAACTTGCTGAATCCGGGGCCTTAAAACGAAAAGGGATTCTAAACCGACAGCCCCCGGTAAAGGCAACCTCATGCATTGGATCAAAAAAACTCTACGGCTTCGTCGACAGCAATAGCTCCATTAATTTTTTACAACTGCTCCAGTCACGATATCAAAAATCTCTTCCTGCACTCCACAAACTTGTCAGTGTGCTAAATGTAAATAAAATTGACATTTCCTGTGATTCGGTTCTTGTTCCTTCCCATGACCAGCAGGTTGCCGGCTTTGACGGCAAAATGAATTTTTCGATAGCCGCCACCACATCCCGGGACGGAAAAGCAATCGTGGTACTGACATCACAAGATAAAAATGGAAAAAGTAATATTGTTGTGCAGCACAGTAATGAAAGGGGGCTCATCCGCTCAACCCTGGGAAGCACCCGCTACGTTGTCACTGAATACGGCATTGCCTCTGTGTTCGGTAAAACCATCAGGGAACGCGTCATGGCCATGGCAGAGATCGCCCATCCGAACCATCGGGAACAGTTAATAGAAGATGCCCGTACCGAAGGATTCATCTACAAAGACCAGATCTTTAATATAACCAACTCACAAAACTATCCAGGTAATTTTGAAGCAGTAAAAAATTTCAAAAAAAATCTCCACGTCACCTTCCGTCCCATCAGGCCATCAGACGAAGACGCCATGCGACGCCTTTTTTATCACTCCTCTGATGAAGCGAAAGATATGCGCTACTTCTCTCCCCTTCGGCTGATGCCTCACCATGAGATGCAGCATTATGTAAACATCGATTATATAAACACCATTGCCATGGTGGGGGTGATACAGCAGCGGGGCATCGAACAGATCATAGCCGAGGGACGCTTTGTTCTCGATCCTGAAACCGGCCAGCATGAAATCGCCTTTATCGTGGATGACCCGTACCAGGGACGCGGCATTGCCTCCTTTCTTCTTGATACACTCATAACGATAGCACTGCAGCGAAATATCAGTGAACTGGTTGCCTTTGTACTTCCTGAAAATCACGCCATGAAAAGTATACTAAAAAAAGCCCGGGTGTATCCTGAGGTAATACAAAGAAGCAATGATCATAAGTACACCTTTTACCTGAGTGAAGTCGGGGGGCTCATCCATATATGAGAGAAACAACTTCTGCCACTATTTCTGTCACCGTTATCCCGAAGTCTTCACGAAGCGTCATCACGATAAAAGATGACACAGTTCGTGTATACCTGAACTCC
>CAZPEK010000054.1:7979-13693 GCA_964585555.1 uncultured Leptospirales bacterium
AAAGGCTAACGCCGAATGTATAAAACTTTTCTCAAAAAAACTCCGGGTACCAAAGTCAGCAATAACCATTACCCGGGGTGAAAAAGGAAGAAAAAAAGAACTTCGCATAGAAAATCTTACCACAGCCGAAGTTCTGGAGCGGCTGTGAGACATATCGGCTTTCATTTTTCCGCTGCCGGAGGACCAGATAAGGCCCTTGAGCGTGCCGGTGATCTCAAGGTAGACACGGTTCAAATATTTTTGAAAAACAACAACCGGTGGCAGGGACCGCCGATAAAAGAACAGCAGATAGCTGACTTTAAACACTTACGGGAAAAGCAGGGTCCCTACCGGCTCTTCGCCCACGCGGGATACCTGATAAATCCCGCGGGAGACGGGGAAGTTCTCGAAAAATCACGCCGGGCCCTGGCTGATGAACTCAACCGTGCCTCACTCCTTGAAATCCCCTTTCTGGTTCTCCATCCCGGCAGTCACCGGGATCTGGGGCGCCCTGAAGGGATGAAGCGTATTATTCAAACCCTTGACATGACATTTGAAGCTGATTCGGGAAAAACCATAATACTCCTTGAAACCACCGCCGGCCAGGGAACTTCAATTGGACACCGCTTCGAAGATCTTGCAGAAATCATGACCGCCTCCCGTTTTCCCCGGCGCCTGGCGGTCTGTCTCGACACCTGTCACATCTACGCAGCGGGATATGACCTGGTGAATCCAGAAGGGTATGAAAAAACAATTGAACAGTTCTCCCGGGTCATCGGCCTGGAAAAGCTGAAACTGATCCATCTCAACGACTCAAAACGGGAAAGGGAAAGCCGGGTCGACCGGCATGAGCATATCGGAGAGGGGCTTATCGGCGATAAGGGTTTCGAAAACCTTCTCAATGACCCGCGACTCGAAGATATTCCCCTGGTTCTCGAAACCCCGAAAGCCGATGCCGATTCAGACCAGCGGAACCTTGAGCGGGTCCTCAGCCTCATACATAGAAAATAGTTAAAATCTATTAAAATACTTGTTAAAATACTAATTATCTTTTTAACTGGTTTTTTTACTGACTGCTGTAGTATCATTAGATTCCGTGCCAGAAAGGCTGCGATAATACAGCGGTTTTCTACAACCAAACAGACCAGTAACAGGCAATCGCCATGAAAAAAGATTTTAATTACCGGGAAATACCCTATAACTACACCAGCTTTAGCGACCGCGAGATAGTACTGAAATATTTCGATGAAGAGACCTGGGGCATCATTGAAGGTCTTCGAAAAGAGCGTGTAACAGGAAGAAGCGCAAAACTTCTTTTCGAAATACTCGGGGACATCTTCATTATTGACAGAAATCCCTATATTTTTAATGACTTTCTCGAGCACCCGAAGAAGCATAAGCGTCTTGCAAAACAGCATGATCTCAAATTGAGCATTATTGATGATACCAGCAACCCAAAGGTCCACAACCTCATCAAGCGCGCCCGGGCGGTTGATAAGAACTTCTTTGAGTCTTTCAGTATTGAGAAAAAAAGCCAGAAAAAAATCAGCCATGGTTTCAAAACAATAACCTCCCCTGACAATATCGCCTTTTCCGCCTTTCACAAGGTTTCACATGTAACCGATGCAACCGACTGGCGCGTAGAATATCCACAGGTAATTCTCTATCCTGACAGTGTTGAAGAGATTGCCGGCATGGTGCGCACCGCCTCAAAGCTTGATCTTCGCATCATCCCCCGGGGCGGAGGCACCGGGCTGACCGGCGGGGCTGTTCCGGTTTATAAAAATACTGCGGTTATAAATACTGAAAAACTAAGAAAAATCAGCCCCATTACCACGGTGACGGAAGAAGGCAAAGAAATTCCCATTGTAGAAGTTGAAGCCGGGGTCATAACAGACCGGGTCATGGATTACTGCAGTGACCATGGATACATCTTCGCTACTGACCCGACATCAGCATGGGCATCAACCATAGGCGGCAACATTGCTGAAAACGCTGGCGGAAAAAAATGCGTCATGTGGGGCACCGCCATTGACAACATCTACTCCTTTAAAATTATTAATGCAGCGGGGAAAACCTTAGAGGTCAAAAGACAAAATCATCCTCACCGAAAGATTCATCCCGACGATCAGGTTATCTTTGAAGTCTATGAACTCAACAGCAAGGGTGAAGGAAGTTTAAAAGAAGTCATCAAACTCACCGGTACCGATATTCGAAAAAAAGGCATCGGCAAAGATATCACCAACAAGGCCCTCGGGGGCGTCCCGGGAATTCAGAAGGAAGGGGGAGACGGCATTATTGTCTCAGCCCGCTTTGTTCTTTACCGGCCCTTTCAGGAATGCCGTACCGTCTGCCTTGAATTTTTCGGTCAGAACCTGATCAACGCATCACGGGCTATTGTAGACATACTCAAAACCTTTGAAAGCAATGACGTAACCTTTCTGACTGCCCTTGAGCATTTTGATGAAAAGTACGAGACTGCAATCAATTACCGAAACAAATCTGAACGGAGTAAACTGCCAAAGGCAGTTCTGCTGATAGATGTAGAAAGCAATGATATAAAAGACCTTGATGCATCCTGCACCTCGCTCATCGAAATGGTCGAGAAATACGAAGCAGAAGGCTTTATCGCCACAGATAACGCGATGCGTGAAGAATTCTGGAAAGACAGGAAAAACCTCGGAGCCATCGCCCGTCACACCAACGCCTTTAAGCTGAATGAAGACGTCGTTATTCCCATTGAGTCACTGCCAGACTTTGCCGATTTCGTTGAGATGCTCAACATCAAAAAAGACCTGACAAACTACCTTCAGCTTGTTAATGAAATTGATAAATTTTTCTCAAAAAATTTCATGGCTCAGGACACCTTCCTTCCTTCAAAAATTGATTCCTTTATGCTCCAGGTCCATGACCTGAAAAAATCTTTTACCCAGTACATTAAACATATCAATGACCCTGTTTCAAGTGTTCATGCATCATGCGGAATAGAGAAGGCTGTCTTTGAATATATCCGGGATGAAGAACTGCTGATTAATCATGAAAATAAAATTATAACAAGCTTTCAACAGCTCTTTCACGGCTATGATGAAATGATCAGCCAGGTGGTCGAAATTTTCAGGCACCGGCGCGACAGGAAAATCATCATTGCCACCCATATGCACGCCGGAGACGGAAACATACATGTCAACATCCCGGTACATTCCAGTGACTACGAGATGATGCTTGAGGCCGAAGACACCGCCGCCATCATCATGAAAAAAACCGTAGAGCTCGGCGGTGTTATTTCCGGTGAACACGGCATAGGTCTCACCAAGCTGAAATTCATCGACAAAGAGATTCTCAACAGATACCAGGACTACAAGAAAAAAAATGATCCCACCGATCTGTTTAACCCGGGAAAACTCAGAAGCGATTTCCCCATAAAACAGATATACACGCCAAGTTTCAATCTTCTCGAAATGGAAGCTTTTATTCTTGAGGCATCAGACCTGGAAAAACTCACCACTTCGATTGCCCCGTGTGTCCGTTGCGGAAAATGCAAAGAAGTCTGCAACACCCATTTCCCCGGGGGAACCATGTTTTACAGTCCCCGAAATAAAATCCTCGGGGTATCCCTGATCACTGAAGCGGTGCTCTACGAGGCCCAGACTGCAACCAGTCTTTCATTTCGTAATTTTAAAATGCTCAGGGACATATCTGACCACTGTACCGGATGCCACAACTGCTATACTCCATGCCCGGTAAACATTGATTTTGGGGAAGTCACCCTTGCGATCAAGGAACTACTGGTAGAACGAAAACGTTCACAATTTAAACTGATTACCTGGTTTGTTCTTTTTTACCTGAAGCGGCGCGGTTTTAAAACCAATAGTTTTTTCAGAATTGTCCTCCTTAACATGGGCTACACAGCCCAGAGGATTGCTCATTACCTCGGCCGACCCTTTTTAGGGATTACAGGCATCGTAATGCCTAAAATCAGTGCCATCCTGAAGTCTCCCCTTCCCAGGGCGGGCCAGAAAACCGTGCGGGATCATTTTAAAATGCAGGGAAGCGATATTTTCTACGCCTTTAATAACCCTGAACGAGAAGTCAAAAAAAGTGTAGTTTATTTTCCCGGGTGCGGCTCTGAGCGAATGTTTCCAGAAATCAGCATGGCGACCATTGCCCTTCTCTACTACGCTGATGTCCGGGTTGTCCTTGCCCCGGAATACCTCTGCTGTGGTTATCCTCTCCTTCATAACGGAAAGGTAAAACAGGCAAAAATAAAAAGCTATGAAAATCGGGTCATTTTTCACCGGATAGCAGAAACGGTAGGCTATATGGATATTGAAGACGTTATTGTCTCCTGTGGCACCTGCCATGAAATGCTCTCAAAATACCAGATAGAAAATATCTTCTCCGGAGGGGCCCTCATTGACATTAATGAATTTATCGCCCGGGAGGAGCTCTATAAAAATAAAAAACACAATATTCCTCTTCTCGACCATGAGCCGTGTCATACCCCGTTAAAGCTGCTCGGCGCGGATAGAACTTTTAATGCTGTCCTGGGAACCACACCGGTTATGATTCCAAACTGCTGCGGCGAGGGAGGGACTCTTTCTTTATCAACACCGGAAATCTCAAACGAGCTGCGACGACGCAAAAAACTGAATATTTTTGATATTACCGGCAAAAAAGGGAAAACAACCGTGCTGACCACCTGTCCCAGCTGTGTACAGGGACTTTCCCGAATTCAGGGGGATATATCAGTAAAGGGAAAATCCCTTGTCCTTTACCTTGCAGAACAGTATCTTGGCAAAAACTGGAAGAAAAAATTCATTAAAGATGTAAAAGGTCAGAATGGGATTGAGCGAATAATCCTGTAAAAAGTCTTTACTCCTTTAAAAACAGCGCCGATTATTATATAGAAAACATCTACTAACGGGGCCAGCTATGACCAGACGAATACTGATACTTCTTTTTCTCTTAATACCGGCAATACTCTCTTCCCAGAACACGACACCTGCAAAAAAAGGGACAGCTGCCGGAGTCAGTACTATCACAACAAGCTCAACAGTTCTGTCAAAATTCAGCGACCAGTTTCGTATAAAAAATGTCTATTTCAACCGGCGCCTCGACCTTGGCGGCAAAGGAGAAATCCTTGAAATAGAAATGCTCATCGAAAACCTGACCGATGACCCCATTGACCTCTATGTTTTTTCCATTGCATCCTACGAAGTTGATATCAGGCATCAGGACAGTTTTGACCGCCCGATCCCCCCGGAAAAACAAATTAAAAATTTTGTCGTCTATCCCAATGACATAACAAACTTCAGATATCCCTATAAAGATAAAAATGGGAAAATCAAAAAAGATGTATGGGGGAAGGATATCTATCTCTACCAGAAACATCCCCATGATTATAAAAAAGGCCTCAATCCTTCAACGGGCAAACTCTACCACGTAAAAGATAAACTGATAATCAGGACCTATCACCTGAGTCCCTACCGGACACAATACTACTATTTCAATGAGGCGGCAATACTCGCCTATGATGCAAAGGGGACTCCCGTCTACCGTCAGCTCTATAAGCTAAAAGGATGGCGCAGGTAATATTCCGGCAAGGAATAACCGGCAGGAAAAATACCGGAGAATGACACTGAACAAAAATGACCAGGAAGGAAGCAAACACTATCAACGCTTTCTGAAATTCTACCGCTTTGTCAACCGGTATCGGGATAGTGGATTGTATCAAT
>CAZPEK010000055.1:0-11124 GCA_964585555.1 uncultured Leptospirales bacterium
ACTGGTGAATAATTTAAGTAAAATTTTCTTAATTATAGGTATATTATTATCATTAAGTTGTACGGTTATAATTTTTATTTTGTAATTTAAATTTTGTAAAGCAGTTGAATAGATATTTTCGAGTGGCAGTATTTCAGGAATTAAAAAAATACTTAAATTCTTAAATTTTGCTTGATTTTCAGGTTATTGTCTATAGGTGTATCAAAAATAGGTAAGAGGAATGATATGAAAACAGCCGGCGAAATTTTAAAAGCAAAGAAAAGTGAACTTATAAGTGTCTCCCCTGATACAACCCTTGCTAATGCTTTAAAAATTATGTCAGTACATAATTTTGGGGCTATCCTGGTAAAGGAAGGAGAAAAAATTATTGGAATATGGACAGAACGGGACCTGGTTTTTGATTCTATTAAAACAGGTTTTGACTGTAAAAATGCAATTATTAAAGATTATATGTCGACGAATCTGAAATCAGCAAAAAGCAGTGATACCATATATCATCTCATGGAAAAATTTCTTGGACTCAAGCTTCGCCATCTCCTTATTGAGGAGAATGGTGAGTATATTGGTATGCTGACCTCGGGTGATGTGCTGAAAGAAGTACTGTTGGAAAAAAATAATGAAATCAGTGACCTGACCTCCCTGGTTGGCTGGGAATATTATGATAATCGAAAGGTGGAATAACCGTTATAAGAATTTTATTTTTTTAGAGTGTATTGTTGCTGTATAAATAACCGGCAGCCTGTAAGCCCGTCGAATTTTCGGCGGGTTTTTTAATGCACTTTTCATGTAAAGATATTGCCCTTAAAGCCTTTCAGTGACCCGGTCAGCAACCATCCGGGCAAAGCTCATTGACGCGGTGAAGGCCGGGGATACGGCATTAAGAATGTGAAGGCTTTCATTGTCTTCAGCGAGAAGAAAATCCATTACCATTTCTTTTTTGTCTGTATCTATCAGTTGGGGGCGGATTCCCCTTTTGGGTGAAGAGAGTATATCAGTTTTTTTGAGATCTTTGACGAGTTGTGCCGCATCGTGGTAGAATCGTGATTTTAAATATTTTAATGGTTCCGAGAGGGCAACTTTTCTGAATTTTTTATTTTTTAAAAACAGAACGGCATCAGTTAAAAGAATTGAAAACGCCTCGGTTCCGATATTATCGAAGATGTGGTAGTTCTCTCTTCCGAAGGCGGGTATTGCCGTGGGGCCAATGTATACTTCTCCCTTTATGCTTCGTGTAAAGTGTACGCCGAGAAAGGGGTTTCTGATATCGGGAACCGGGTAAATGTTTCCCCGGACCATTTCTTTTTTTCTTTCATCGAGAGTGAAGTAGGTACCTTTGAAGGGAACCAGGCGGTACTGTGTCCCGAGGTTCCGGCTGTGAGCAATTTGATCGCTGAAAGATCCGGCGGCGTTAATAAAATATTTAAACTGAAAGGTTGTACCAGGGGTTGCTGCTTCACGGGGACGGGGAAAACCTGTGCAGGGAGTATTGTAGCAAATGGTGACCCCTTTTTCTTTTTCCAGTTTTTCTGCCAGGTGCCGGCACACGGCGGCCGGATCGGTTACCGCGGTCTCAGGGGAATAGAGTGCCCGGTTGAATGTCCTCGCCGCGGGTTCAAGCCCCTTAAGTTGATGTGCATCTATCAGTTCTACCGGTGTACCGTTTGCCCGGGCACGGTCATAAAGGTTTTTAAGATTTTTTTCTTCGTTTTCATCTCGAGTAACGATTACCTTTCCACATTCATTGAGGGGAAGCCCTTCAGTACGGCAGAATTCTTTCATAAGCCTGTTTCCCTCAAGGCATGAACGCGCCCTGAGACTGCCAGGATCGTAGTATATTCCTGAGTGCAAAACGCCGCTGTTGCGCCCCGAGGCATGGCGCGCCGGCTGGTCTTCTTTTTCCAGTATCACGATATTATCATAGCCACGGTCGAGAAGTTCGCGGCAGATGGTCAGGCCGATAATGCCTGCCCCGCAGATGATTATATCGGCAATTTTTTTTACTGGTTTCATGTAATTGTCTCTTTATAGAGAAATGATCTTAAATTATAAAAAGTTTCTCAGCGCAGCTTCCATGCGCCGTCTTTAAAAACCATAATGTATGTTACCGTGGTTTCCTGCCAGTCTTTAATCAGGGTTCCTTCCATGTCGGGACAGTTTTTATTCCAGTTATAGGTGCAGGTTATGGCGAGTTCATTTTTCTTTCTTTTTTTCCAGCTTCCCCGCAGGAAGGGGGCGTCACATTGGGCCATGCCGCCGCCGGACCCCTTTAACTTCCCCCCCTTATATAATGTAAAGTTATATCCCCTGACAGATATTTTGAAGGGAAACATGAGTCGGGTTACACCTTTGACCGGTACTGTTGATATTTCGGCAATGCAGGTATCATTCCATTTTCTGCCACGGTATATCGAGGTGATAACTATTGTCAGTTTTTTTGCGGTAACAGGCCTTGCAAGGGTCACAAGCTGAAATTTGGGTTTGTCACGGAGATATGCCGGGACGCCGTTAACGGTTATACGCCGGACCCGGTTGTTCAGGAGAAAATATTTTTTTATCCCGAAGCCGTTTTTTATCTTGAGTTTGCGTATGGTCATTTTTTCCCTCAGGATCAGTGTAAGGGTCTCGCCGATACCGCTGGATTTTTTTCCTTCACACCATGAGGTTGTGCTGTTCCCGTCGATTGCCATGTGTGGCAAATAACGGTTTTTTTTATCCGCCAGGGTACTTGAGGCTTCTGCTTTTATGAAACATCCCGGTTTCTCCCGCGCGTTGGCAGGTGAATTATTTTCTTTATAAGTAATAAGGAAGATAAAGATGATCATAACAAGAACTGTTGGTTTCATTGAACTCCTCCCCTGGTAACTTGAAATGGTCAGAAAAACTTACTGTAGAGCATGAGAAAAAAAATGCAATTATTTAATGAAAATTATCGGCGAAAGAAAAGCATCTTGTCTACAGGATACTGCTGCGGCAGAAGATTTTTCATACGTGATAAAAGTATTGCACCAGGAAACTTTTTATGTAGAATGGTTTTAACGTGAATTGAGCGAGGTAGAGTCATGATTAGTACCGGTATTCAGTATCTTGATAAAATAACCGGCGGTTTTAAGCTGGGAGATAATGTGGTGTGGGGGCTTTCTGACGGGGTTTCTGTCGACCCCTTTCTCAAGGTTTTTTTTGAAGGGAATAAAGATTTTACCGGTCGGATAATATATATCAGCAGCAATTATTCTCCTGCTACAATTTTTAAAAAGTTTGCCTTTCTCTCAGATAGAGATTTTATTCTCATTGATGCCTTTACGCACGGGAAGGGAAACAGTGATCCGATTTTTCTTGATTTTTATAAAGAAGATAACAGTATAGAAGTTCACCTGGTGAAAGACCCCAGGGATTTTAATAATTTTTCAGCTGTAATGAACGGGGTAGAGCGGGAAAACCGGGATGGCAGTTTTTACATTTTTGACAGCCTGACCGGTCTCTATGAACTGTGGAAAGATGAGAAAAAGGTAATAGATTTTTTTGTCTTCACCTGCCCGAAGCTTTATGATCTTAATACACTGGCATACTGGGCCTTTGAACGGGACGCCCACTCCCGTGAATTTGTTGCCAGTATTACTCATATTACGCAGGTTGTCTTTTCTCTCAGTTTTTCTCATGCAGATCTTTATAATTTTGTCGTCAACAAACTGGAAAATCGAGTCACCACAGGGGATGCAGATCCCGGTTATTTCAGGTTGTCCCGGGATGGCGTCCATTTTGTTGCCGGAAAGGCCGGGGATATCGTCCGGGTTGGTGAAAAGGTAAAACAGGCCAGAAAAGAAAAGAGAATCACCCAGGCAGAACTTGCCCATGTGCTGAGTTTAACGGCAGGGGCTGTCTCACAAATTGAAAATAATATTACCTCCCCCTCTCTGCAGACCCTTGTTCAGATGGCTAAATTTTTTAACAAACCTGTTGGGTTCTTTACTGACATGGAACCTGAAGGAGATAAGAACCGCGGCTTTCAGGTGCTCCGCAGAGGCTTTAGTGACAGTGATGTTGCCCGACCTGTCAGGATAAGTGAGCTGTTCGATAATCCTTCCTTTCCCATTGTTCCTTCTGTGATTAGCATTGATCCGCATCAGACCCATCAGGGGCCAATTCTGCTTCATAAGGGGATTGAATATTTTTATCTGCAGGAAGGGTCCCTTGATATCATCGTCAATATGGATGTTATACATTTAAACGAAGGTGACTCAGTCATTCTCGAGAGTAGCTTTGTTTCACAATGGGAAACCGGCGATGAGGGGTGTGAGTTGTTTTATATTCTTCTTAAATGATCTGCAGGGCTGGTGATTTGTTTTCCTGAGACAGCATTCCCTTTCAGTCTAATCTGCTTGACGGAACAGTGAAACATGAATTAGAATTTATCCGGAAGCAATAATATTTTGTTTGGAGGGTGTCTTGAATCCTGTTGTCAATGCAAGTACTGGCCTTAAGGGCCTTGACCGTATTCTAGACAATCTCCAGATGGGGGATAACGTTGTCTGGAAGATCGATGATATTAATGATTATTGTGAGTTTGTGGCCCCCTATGTAAAACAGGCCCTTCAGGAAGAGAGGCGTTTTGTTTATATGCGATTTGCCAGTCATCCTCCTGTTGTAGATATGAAGGATAAAAGGATTTTTACCTACATGCTTGATGCCTGGTCCGGTTTTGAATCTTTTGCCTATGAAGTATATTCCATTATTGAAAAGGAAGGAGAAGACGTCTTTTATGTCTTTGACTGCCTTTCTGATCTTCTTTCTGCCTGGGCTACAGATATGATGATTGGCAATTTTTTTATAATAACCTGTCCCCACCTTTACAAGCTCAATACCATTGCCTATTTTGCCATAATGCGAAGCAGCCACGATTTTAAAACCATTGCCCGCATTCGTGAAACTACTCAGATCCTGGTAGATATTTATAACTTTTCAGGAATCCATTATGTTCATCCTATAAAAGTAGAGAACCGCTATTCTTCTACCATGTTTTTCCCTCATAAAAAAGAGGAAGATGATGACTTTAGTCCCATAATGAATAATGTTGATGCCTCAGATTTTATAAATTATCTGCAAAAAGTGACCGGTGAGACGACCCGGAGAAATCTCGATTTCTGGGACAGGCTTTTTCTTGAAGTTGAGACCCTTGCTGAGAATGATGGCAGCTCTGATAAAACAGATGAAATGATTGACAGGCTTTTCCGCCTGATGATGGGGAGAGAAGACAGGATACGCCTGCTGGTAAAAAATAATTTTACTATTGCTGATTTTCTGGCCATTAATGACCGTCTTATAGGTACCGGTTTTATCGGGGGCAAATCAGCGGGTATGCTTATTGCCCGCAAAATACTACAAAATGACAGCACACGATCATGGGAGGATACCATTGAGCCCCATGATTCTTTTTTTATTGGCTCTGATGTATTCTATACTTTTATTGTTCAGAACGGCCTGTGGAATCTTTTCATGCAGTATAAAACCAAGGAAGGGTACTATGAAGCCGCTGCTGCATTAAGGGAAAAAATGCTGGTGGGATCTTTTCCCGGGGTTATAAAGGAAAAGTTTCAACAGATAATAGAATATTTTGGCCAGTCTCCCTTTATTGTCCGTTCAAGCAGTCTCCTTGAAGACGCCTACGGGCATGCCTTTGCGGGAAAATATGAGAGTTACTTTTGCGTCAATCAGGGAACTCCTCAGGAGCGGTACAGGGAATTCACTACCGCTATCAGGATGGTTTATGCCAGTATGATGAGCGATGATGCGCTGGCCTATCGTGTTCAGCGGGGACTTGACGAGCTTGATGAGCAGATGGCTCTTCTGGTTCAGAGGGTATCGGGTGCCCGTCACGGCCGTTACTTTTTTCCTGATATTGGTGGTGTCGGTCTTTCTTATAATACATTTGTCTGGAAAAAAGGCATGAATCCTGATGCGGGGATGCTCAGAATAGTCTTTGGCCTCGGCACACGGGCTGTGGACCGTGTTGAGGGTGACTATCCCCGGATAGTTGCCCTTGATGCTCCCCTTATACAGCCCCTTTCGGGGATGGCTGATGAACGAAGGTTTTCTCAGCGTAATGTTGACCTCCTTAATATAGAAACAAGTGCTTTTGAGACACTTACCCTGGGGCAGCTGATTCCGGAAATTCCCGATTTCCACATGGATAAAATCGGGGAGATAGACCTTGAATTACAGCGGCAGATAAAAGAAATGGGAGCAAAGGATGCCTCTCCCTGGCTTATTAACTTTAAGTTTCTTCTCAGAAATACAAATTTTTCTGAGGAAATGATCCTGTTGATGAATACCATTGAGGCGAATTATCAGTATCCTGTTGATATAGAGTTTACTGTTAATTTTACTGCTGACGGAAAATACCGGGTAAACCTGCTACAGTGCCGTCCCTATCAGGCAAAGGGGTTAAGATTGAATGTCGATATCCCTGAGGATATTGATGAAGAAAGGATATTTTTTCAGTCAGAGGGGAATTTTCTTGGTGGGGCTGTTTTTCAGCCCGTTAAAAGAATAATTTTTATCGAGCCAGAAGGCTATTTTGCTCTTACCCAGAGTGGGAAGTATGATGTTGCCCGTTTGGTAGGACGATTGAACAGGTTGATTGATGACCGCGACAGCCTGCCTACCATGTTGATCGGGCCAGGGAGATGGGGAACCACAACACCCTCTCTCGGGGTTCCAGTCAGTTTTTCTGAAATCAATAATTTCAGGTTTTTAGTTGAGGTCGCGGAAATGAGCCGGGATGTCATGCCGGAACTTTCTTTCGGGACTCATTTTTTTCAGGACCTGGTTGAAACAGAAATTTTTTATATTGCCCTGTTTCCAGAAAATGAGGGGGTTCATCTGAATATGGATTTTCCTGAGAGGCATCTAAAGCCTGCCGTTGACTTGATGCCGGAGAATAGTTCCTATGATAACATCGTGAAAGTCTATGATGTGGTTGAGGGTGTAATTAATGTTGCCGCTGATATTATTTCTCAGAAGCTTGTTTGTTATTATTGACCTGCTTTTATCTGCGTCTTTTCTACTGGATTTTACTGATGATTTTGTCAAATTTCACAAGTATTCTGTTATGTTACAGCAATGTAAAATTTTTGAATGAGGCTACATTTGAAAAAAATGCTATAGACAGGGAAAAGCAAAAAAAGAAGTAATAGGTAATAAAATATTTAGCATGACTAATTAAAAAAATGCTAAATATAGAATATCTAATATTGATGTCACGCCACCAGTGATTTTGGTAAATTTTACTGTCCATTCGCTGGAAAATCTTAAAAAAGAGGCGGCTGTCTTCCGTTACAGGGGGATACTTTTTTTAGAGATGTGACAGGATATAAGAACTTATTATAATCTATTGCTACTATAAGGAGTCAACCAATGGCAGTTTTGAAAGATGTTTTCGAAAAAGTTAAACAAAGAGATCCGGGCCAGCCCGAGTTTCTGCAGGCTGTAGAGGAGGTTCTTGATTCTCTTGAGCCAACCGTGGCTAAGCATCCTGAATTTCTTAAGGCAAATATTTATGAGCGCATTGTAGAGGCGGACAGAGTTATCATGTTCCGTGTACCCTGGGTTGATGATAAGGGTGAAGTTCAGGTAAACAGGGGATTCCGTGTGCAGTTTAATAACGCAATCGGTCCTTACAAGGGTGGCCTTCGTTTTCATCCCTCAGTTAATCTCGGTATCATCAAGTTTCTTGGTTTTGAGCAGGTTTTTAAAAATTCTCTCACCACTCTCCCCATGGGCGGCGGTAAGGGCGGTTCAGATTTTGATCCTAAGGGAAAATCTGACATGGAAGTAATGCGGTTCACCCAGGCCTTTATGAGAGAATTGTTTCGACATATCGGCCCTGATACGGATGTTCCTGCCGGTGATATTGGTGTGGGAGGACGAGAAATCGGCTTCCTGTTCGGTTACTACAAGAAGCTTGCCAATGAGCACACTGGAGTACTGACCGGTAAAGGACTTGAGTATGGGGGAAGTTTAATCCGTCCCGAGGCAACAGGTTATGGCGCTGTATATTTTGCTGCTGAAATGCTTGCTACCCGACAGCTTGATCATAAAGGAAAAACTGTTGTAGTCAGCGGTTCTGGGAATGTCGCTCAATATACTATTGAAAAAGTAAATTCTCTGGGCGGAAAGGTCATATCTCTTTCTGACTCTGCGGGTACCATTATTGATGAAAAGGGTATTGATGCTGAGAAGCTTCAGTACGTCATGGAGCTGAAAAATATTCGTCGTGGAAGAATCAAGGAATATGCTGAGAAGTATGGTGCTACTTATTATGAAGGCAAGAGCATATGGGATGTCGTCAAGGATGAAAGCCTGAAGGTTGACATTGCCTATCCCTCAGCAACCCAGAATGAAATTGATGAGAAGCAGGCCCAGGCGCTGTTATCCAATGGCTGTATCTGTGTTTCAGAAGGCGCAAACATGCCTTCAACACCTGAAGCGGTCAACCTGTTCATCGACAATAATATTCTCTATGGTCCCGGTAAAGCAGCCAATGCTGGTGGTGTTGCCACGTCAGGACTCGAGATGTCACAGAACAGCCTCAGAATGTCATGGCACAGGGAAGAGGTTGATAAGAAACTTCATACAATTATGAAGGATATTCACAAGTCATGTCTTGAAGCTTCAGAAGCGTATGGTCAAAAGAGTAACTATGTAATGGGCGCAAATATTGCCGGTTTTACAAAAGTTGCTAATGCCATGCTTGCATCTGGAATTGTATAGACTTTTGTTAAGATTTTTAAAGTCGGGAAGCCTCAGGGCTCCCGACTTTAAAAAAAATTTCACTCAATAATATTTAAAAGTTTTTTCGTGTTATGAGAAGGTGAATCGCGATGCATAAAATTCATTCAAATGAACTTATTCAGCCAACCCTTGGTAAAATGGTGGTTGAAGCGCCTTATGTTGTGAAACATAGAAAGGCTGGTCAATTTATTATTTTAAGGATTGATGAGGTTGGAGAGAGGATTCCCCTGACCATTGCTGATATCGATAAAGAGAAGGATACCATCACTCTTTATTATCAAATCGTTGGCACAACTACGGAAAAATTATCTCAATTAAAAGCGGGAGATGCTTTGCTGGATATTGCAGGGCCTCTTGGACATCCAACGGATATTAAAAATTATGGTACAGTAGTATGTATCGGCGGTGGAATCGGTACAGCTCCGCTTTATCCCATTGCAGAGGCAATGAATGAAGCGGGTAACAGGGTAATCAATATAATCGGCGCGCGGTCAGAAGATCTTCTTATTCTCATTGATAAACTTGAGGCTGTCGGGGAGGAGACTATCGTATGTACCGATGATGGGTCATATGGCCGAAAGGCATTTGTTACTGATCCCTTAAAAGAGATAATGGGCAGAGAACAAATTGACATAGTGGTTGCTATTGGACCTGTCCCGATGATGAAAGCAGTCAGTGAATTGACCCGCGAAAAAGAAATTCATACCTTTGTCAGTCTCAATTCGATTATGGTCGATGGAACTGGAATGTGCGGAGGATGCAGGGTAACCGTCAATGGTGAGACAAAATTTACCTGTGTCGACGGGCCTGAATTTAACGGGCATGAAGTTAATTTTGATGAACTTGTTTCTCGTCTTGGAACGTATGCAGATGAAGAAAAAGTTTCAAAAGAAAAATACCAGCATAAATGTAAAATTGGTTTAGGTAAATAATAATTATGGCAGAAAGAATACCCAGACAACCCATGCCGGAATTAACTCCGGAAGAAAGAAAAAATAATTTTGCTGAAATCCCTCTTGGATATTCTGAAGAAACAGCGGTGCTTGAAGCGTCCCGATGTATTCAATGTAAAAAACCCCTTTGCGTGGAAGGATGCCCAGTAAATATTAATATCCCCGGTTTTATCAAAGAAATAGCTGATAAAAATTTTTTGAAAGCCTTCGAGGTCTTAAAAAAAGACAATATGCTTCCCGCTGTATGCGGAAGGGTCTGTCCGCAGGAAAGCCAATGTGAAGAGCGCTGCATACTGGGGAAAAAGTTTGAACCGGTTGCAATTGGCAAACTTGAGCGTTTTGTTGCCGACTATGAGCGTTCTATTGAACATGCAACAGGGACAGAAGCAAAAGAGAATAAAGATAAAAAGGTTGCCATTATCGGTTCCGGCCCGGCTGGCCTTTGCGTTGCGGGAGATCTTGCTAGTGAAGGATACCAGGTCACCATTTTTGAAGCTCTTCATCAGCCAGGGGGTGTTCTTGTTTATGGAATTCCTGAATTCAGGCTTCCGAAAGAAATCGTTGATTATGAAATAGACAGTCTAAAAGCAAGGGGAGTTGAGATTGTTGTTAACAGGGTC
The DNA here is from genome assembly GCA_964585555.1 of uncultured Leptospirales bacterium. GTDB lineage: Bacteria > Spirochaetota > UBA4802 > UBA4802 > UBA5550 > CAZHNW01. The sequence goes on from CAZPEK010000055.1 coordinate 10,361, forward strand.
ATCGGCATGTCTGAGACAGTTGATGATCTTCTCGGCCATGAGTTTGATGCTGTTTTTGTTGGAAGCGGGGCTGGTCTGCCCAGTTTTTTAAATATTCCCGGAGAAAATCTGAAGGGAGTATACAGCGCGAATGAATACCTTACCCGGGCCAACCTGATGAAGGCCTATAAGTTTCCAGAGTATGACACTCCCATCATTAAGGGGAAAAACATTGCTATATTTGGCGGAGGCAACGTCGCCATGGACTCCGCACGAGTGGCCGCAAGGCTGGGGGCGGAGAATGTCCACCTTGTTTATAGAAGGTCTCGTGAAGAAATGCCCGCCCGTCTCGAAGAGGTTCATCACGCCGAAGAAGAAGGCATTAACTTCCAACTTCTTACTAATCCTGTGCGATTTACAGATGATGAAAGAGGAAGTCTCGCTGGTGTAGAATGTCTGAGAATGGAACTTGGAGAACCGGATGATTCGGGCCGCAGAAGGCCAGTGCCGGTTGAGGGTTCTGAATTTGTTATAGATATTGATGTTGCAATTATTGCCATCGGCAATTCTCCTAATCCTATTATTCAAAAGAGTACACCTGATCTTGATACCACGAAATGGGGCACTATTGTTGTTGATGAAGAAACCATGAAGAGCAGCAAGCCGGGTGTATTTGCCGGCGGAGATATTGTTTCTGGTGCAGCAACGGTAATCGAAGCTATGGGAGCAGGAAGAAAGGCTGCTAAAAGTATCAATGAGTACCTGGTCACTGGAATCTGGTAGCC
>CAZPEK010000055.1:11134-11860 GCA_964585555.1 uncultured Leptospirales bacterium
ATACGTATAATTGAGAAGGGGAAGTGCAAACTTCTCCTTCTCAATTATATCGGGTTTTATGTGAGTGGTTCTCTTTATCGTTTTTTATAATGAGCTGTGTTGATCCCTGACAACCTCTTTTTTATTTTACTTCCTTTTGAAAAAAATCTTGACTGCCGGGCTTTTGAAATGTATTTGGTATTATAGTAGTAGAGGTCTGTCTGTATGGACGTAGTTTTTATCTTTGTGATAAGAACTGTTGGGCAACCGAGAACTCTATAATAGTCAGCGGGCTGCCACAGTATTTTTCCCGGCTCTATCCCTGGCTCCAGAGATCCGAAATAAAATGCCCCCATACTCTCCCGGGCTGTGACCTGAGGCGACAGCCTTAATATGCTCTGAAAACAGGAGACATGTAAAACTGGTAGTAAACTAAAAGAGATTAAGAGATATGCCGGTTTTATCATGTGACAGTATTGAACTCTGCCTACAGAGCACCTTGTTCTGAAATTTAAGGCTGTCAGTTTGCCAGGAAGACCTGGGCTGCAGTTTTTTATATACCAACTATATATCTCAAGGAGACGTTATGACACTTGAATTCAAAAAAGGTATTGATATTCTGTCTGAACTTGGCGGGATAAAATCTATTGATGAGGCCCGTGCACTTTTCAATGAAAAATGTGATGCCGAAAATCTTGAAAAAATTAATAAGATTACAAATGAAGAAGCCCTGGTGAGGATCGCTAC
>CAZPEK010000055.1:11925-13503 GCA_964585555.1 uncultured Leptospirales bacterium
TGATATCTGGATCAACACCAGTTCTGAAGAGGACCTGCAGACGGTTCGTGAAAGAGCAATAGAAAATGGCGAAGAGACTGAACTCGCTCTTAGCAGGCATACCAATCATTTCGACCTTCCAGAAGACCAGGCACGCCTGGTAAATCAAACCTTCTATATCGCGAACGAAGGGGAAGATGTTTCTTCAATTGCGAAAAAAGAATTGAGGGCTGATTCTCATGCTTATCTGAAGGATACCGCAGTCGGGCTCATGGAAGGCAGAACTATGACAGTTTCATTCTGGAACAGGGGTCCGGTTGGCGCAAAGGCAGCAATTCCGGCAATAATGATTACCGATTCGTATTATGTTGCTCATTCGGGCAATATTCTTTATCATCCGGTTTTTGATAAATTTGACGAAGAGATAGAACGTGCAGGATTATTTTTCACCAACTGTCATTCATACGGTGACCTGAAGGGAGAAAATATTCCCAAGGCCAGAATTTACATGGATAGAAGCTGGCAGACAACTTTTTCAATATACTGTACATATGCGGGCAACACGCTTATGCTGAAAAAGGGCAATCACCGTTTTCATGTTGATCATTCCACGTATAACAGAAGTGGTGAAGAGCTTTCTGAGCATATGTTTATTACCGGGCTTACCGGTCCTGGTGGAAGAAAAACTTTCTTTGCCGGCGCTGCTCCGTCAGGTTGCGGAAAGACAACAACTGCGATGGTAGGGACTGATTTTATTGGTGATGACCTCGCTCAAATGTGGATCGAAAAAGACGGCACTATTCGTGCGGTAAATCCTGAAACAGGTATTTTTGGTATTGTCAAAGATGTAAATCGTGAGGGAGATCCGTATCTTATGAAATGCCTCCGCGGTGATAAAGAAGCTGAAGTTATTTTTTCAAATATTTTGATTGATGACAGCAAAACACCGCGATGGACCGGTGACGGGGATGCAGACCCAACCCATGGCATTAACTTCCAGGGAGAGTGGACTTCAGATTCTGATGTTCCCATGTCTCATCCCAATTCCAGGTGTACGATAAACGCTGTCGATATTGAAAATTATAATCAAAAGCTTGGTGTAGACCCTGCCGGTGTTCCGGTAAGTGTTATCACCTATTCAGGCCGTGACGCAGATACCATGCCTCCGGTATGGCAGGCTAAAAATGCCGATCATGGTGTTGTTATCGGCGCATCTATTCTTTCCGCCGCTACTGCAACAGAGGTCGGGGCGTCAGGTATTAAGCGCCAGCCCTGGGCGAATGCACCTTTTGTCCCCGGGTCTCTTTCTGATTATATGGATTCACAGTTTAAATTTTATAATAACAGCAAAATAAAACAGGAACCTGTCATCGCGGGTCTGAACTATTTTCTGACTCATGAAGCCCGTGGCGGTGAAAAGGGCGACACAGGGTTGCTTGGAGAAAAGAGAGATGTTATCGTCTGGCTTTCATGGCTCGAGCGTCGCGCACACGGCGATATCGGTGCGATTGATACTCCCATAGGTTTTATACCTGTATATGAAGACCTGAAGAATCTTTTTAAAGACCTGATTGGTAAAGAGTATCCTGAGGAGCTGTA
>CAZPEK010000056.1:0-6685 GCA_964585555.1 uncultured Leptospirales bacterium
TTTTGTCTGGGGTCCCCCCCTGATTATCATGCTTCTCGGCACTGGCATCATACTGACCATCCGGAGCCGTGCCATTCAGTTTCGGGGCTTCAAACACAGCTGGGAACTCATCTCAGGCAGGCATGATCACCCTGACGAAGAAGGAGAGACTACTCACTTTCAATCCCTTTCAACAGCCCTTTCAGCCACTATTGGTACCGGTAATATTGCCGGTGTCGCAACGGCAATTGCCATGGGAGGCCCCGGCGCAGTCTTCTGGATGTGGATCACCGCACTCTTCGGCATGTCGATAAAATATCACAGCTGCCTTCTTGCCCAGAAATACCGGGAAATCGATGAAAATGGTGTTGTCTCAGGGGGACCGGCATATTTCCTTACCCTGGGGCTGGGGGAAAAATGGCTCGGCATACTTTTTGCGGGTTTTACAGTCGTTGCCAGTTTCGGTATCGGCAACCTGGCCCAGGCCAACTCTCTGGCAGACCCGCTTCACCAGGTATTCGGAATCAATAAATGGGCAACCGGTATCGTTGTGGCTCTTCTTGTTGCAGTAGTTATTATTGGCGGCGTGAAACGTATCGCCTCGGTAACCAGCAAACTGGTTCCCTTTATGGCAATCGCCTATATCCTCGCATCGATGGCGGTTATAATTCTCAACTATGAAAGAATCATCCCCGCTTTTGGACAGATATTCTATTTCGCCTTCAATGATGTTCCCTCAGCGGCAGGGGGCGGATTTGCGGGAGCCACGATCATGACAGTCATGCGCTTTGGGGTCGCCCGTGGACTCTTCTCAAATGAATCGGGCCTTGGAAGCGCGGCAATAGCCCATGCGCCGGCAAAGACCGATGAACCGGTCCGTGAAGGGCTGGTCGCCATGATGGGCCCCTTCATCGACACGATTCTCATCTGTACCATGACAGCCCTGGTTATCATTATTTCAGGCCTCTGGGACAAGGGACAGTCGGGAGCCGCCCTTTCATCATCGGCCTTCCAGGCCACCCTTCCCCTGGCAGGAAAATATGTAGTATCCCTGGGCCTTGCAATTTTTGCCTTCAGTACTCTCATCGGCTGGTCATATTACGGCGATCGAAACGCCGAGTTTCTCTTCGGCCCGAAGGCGGTTCACATCTACCGAATAATCTTTATACTGATTATTCCCATCGGAGCGGTACTGAAACTTGAAATAGTCTGGAATTTTTGCGATATCGCCAACGCCCTGATGGCCCTGCCGAATCTCATCGGCGTGCTCGCTCTCTCGGGACTCGTGTCGGTAATGACGAAAGAATACTGGGGGAAAAGGAACAAGGGGTAAAAGGAACAAGTAGAAAGGGACAAGGAGAAAGGGTTAAAACTTGTACCCTGTACCTTATACCTTGTACCTTGTACCTTGTACCATTATACTTTTAAAGGAAGTTCCCGGCCCGTTTTAAAAAACCTGAATCTGACACCCGAAAGGCCCCTGGATAGTTTCATGAGGGCCTTTTTTCTTTCTTTCAGGTTCCCCGCGTCGCGAATGTAGACTGCCTTTACCCGTCCGGGAAAGCGTGCTGCCACATCAGCATAAACTTCCGGATCTGATTCTCCTGAATCTCCAACCAGTATATAACGCCGCCGGGGGAAACGCTTTATGATACTGCTGATAGCCCCGACCTTGTAAGCCTTCTGATTACCCTTGATAAAAGAAAAAAAGCTTCGGTCCTTTATCCTGAACTTCTTTAATTTGAATTCTCCCGGGGGGAAGTTTTCTTTTTTCATGAATCGACTCAAGGTGCCGTAAATCTGCCAGGGAGAACCGGATACATAATGGAAAACCGCACCGCGGCGCTGCCAGCCCCGATACCGCTGTGCCATTGAAGGGACCGCCCTGAAGGGCTCAAGGAATACCCCGGTAAGCATTTTTTCTTTATTGAGAACATGGCTGATCTTTATGGTATCATCGATATCTGAAATCACTGAAATGCCCTTTGGGGGAACACAGTATAGGGTACCGGTAATTCTACGGGTGTCTTCCTTAGAAAGAAGGGCCTGGTACTGCCTGGCGACGGCCCTTGATGACACCTTTGGACAGAATAATTTCGGGAGAGTAACCAGTTCACTAAAATGACCATCAGGTCCGCTTTTCCCGAGAAAATGTAAACTTCCCCCCATATTTATTCTTATCTTTTTCCCCCTTTGATTATCGGTGATAAAATCACGGACCCGGGTTTTAAATATTTTCGACCGCCTGTCGGTGGGAGAAAGTTTCATTTCAGAGATGAGCTTTTTAATAAAGAGATTCCGCAGCAGGTCATCTTCTTCTTTTTCGAAGACCCGGCCGGTAACAGTAACCCTGCACTCCTTTGCGGGATGACACGACACCACCGCAGGATAAAACAGGAGGGTCTCATCGCGCTGAAGGTCACTTACCGGGGATGAAGCCACGATGAGTGCTGAGAGTAGTAGACTTGTTATCATGTAAGTCCGCACCTGTTCGTAGAAGATTCGGGCGTAGACCGCCCCCTGTACTGCAATAGAACAATACCCCCGGAAGGGGTGTTTGGCCAGTAATAAAATGTTTTTTATTTCTTTCCAGCGTCGAGGGCTTAATTCTTAAAGAGCATTTCCTTCTGCCCTTTGTAGCTGGTCTTCAGCTCATCATGAAGGGTATTAAATTCTTCTTCTGAGGATATACCGAAATGCTTCAGCACCTCATCTTCAAAAAAGAAAAAATCAAACTTTCTCTCTTCGATAAGACAAAGCTTATTTGCGAGATACGTGGTATATACAATTTCACGATACTGCTCAGAGGCACTCAGGGGAGCATGGTGGTATGAGATTGCCTCGACAATATAGTCAGGAAGCTGCCATTTTTCAGAGATGTACTTCCCGATCGTTGAGTGACTGATGCCGATAGAAACCTCTTCGATAACCGTTGAGGTGCGCATTTTTCTTTTCACAGAAACCGAGGTTATCCAGTCCATCATCTGCGAATCGACAGAGAGAAGAACAAACTTACCGAGGTCATGAAGAAGGCTGGCCAGGTACACCTGGTCGGCAATCGCCGCCCGCCCGGCCCTCTCGGCAATAAGGCGCCCGTAAAAGGCAGTCTTGTTGCAGTGCTGCCACACATCCCTGAACTCAGAAAAATGATCATCAAGAATTTTTCGCGCGCTTGAGGCAAGGAGTATTGCATTTAAATTCTTCAGGCCGATAATCATTATGGCGTCCTGAAGGCTTTCTATGCGCCGTGCCGTAATGAAGCCCCCTGAATTTGAAAGCTTCAAGACCGATACAGCAAGTGACGGGTCAAGAGAGACTTTATTTGCCAGGTCAGCAATCGATACATCAGGCTGATTACAAAGGGTCTGCAGTTCATTAATATATTCAGGAAGAGACGGAAGGTCTTCTATTTCATTGAAAATCTGATCCTGTATTTTTGTTTTAAATGCAACGGACTGAATGGAGTGAGGAATCGTAAAGGCTGACTGGGTAATTTTCCCGTTAGACCGAATACTGAATTGGTCTTCTCCCAGCCCCGCATTTCTCAAAAAAAGCATTGTCAATGGAATACCGTAACCTTCCCCTTCCTGTTCATCACTAATATCAAGATACATGTCAGAGAAATCTATGTACTCCCGGGCCTTTTCTATCCGGTAACGGATTCGTTCTTCTTCACGAGGAAGCAGGGGATTGTTATTTCTAACCAGCACCCGGATGCCTTCCTGTTCCTGTTTAAGAATAAGTTCGACCTTGTAACCATTAGACTTCAATTGAGAGATAATCATCTCCTGCTGGTCAACAATAAAGGACTTAAAATTCTCCATGCCCGTTTCATAATCGACCTTGTCACTAATATCCATATTCTTTTGTTGAAAATAAACCCGCTTTGAATTCGCCTTAACAGCATTGACAATCATCTCGCGAAGTATATTCTCAACAGGCCCCTGCAGGTAAGCCATGTCCATACCGGAGAGAAGCTTCATGAGGATCGAGTTTATAAACTTGGATATTTCCCTGGTATGGTAGTGAAAGGAAAGGCGCACCGGCTCTCCCGCCCTGAGCCTTGTTGACAATTCTGATGTTCTTGCATGTATCATTAATATCTCTTTTTGTATTCGTTTTCAGCAACAGTGTTCAATGATGAGCATTATATTACCATACAATAATAGTGCAACTATTTTTTTGCGATATATGGGAGTTTTGTTCATTTTATGAACCCCCCAGCCATGTAAATATCAAATTAACATGGTTCAGTTAACTCAAACAAAAAGAAAACAGGTTGACCTCTTCTCCCCGTGAGACAACAATCAGAAAAATCAGGAAAGCCATGAACCAGGTCAAGGACAAAACAATATACAACCGGCCCCTCGATTCATGTCCCCTCTGTAAAAGCGGTGACCTGGTGGAGCATTATACCATTGACCGGTATCAGCCCCCCTTCAAAACCGGGCGGTGCCGCACCTGCGGCTTCATTTTTCAAAACCCCCGATTTACCGATGAGGTAATAAAAAACTTTTATACTGAAGACTATTTCAAAGGATCAGCTGAATACGCCTATCATGATGAAAGGAAGATAAAGCACTTCGCCCGGCACGTCTGGGATAAGAGGATACAGGTTCTCCACCGCTACGTTCCCGGGGGTAGTTTTCTCGATGTGGGAGCTTCCTTCGGGGGGCTTATGGAGGCGGCAGGAAGATACTACAAGCCCCATGGTATTGAAATGAGCTTATACGCGGGGAAAGAAGCGGCGAAACTTCCGGGATGTACCGTCCATATCGGCACCCTTGAAGACCACCCCTTTCCAAAAGATTATTTCTCCGCCATCACCATGATTGAGGTTATTGAGCACCTTGCTGACCCGGCTGCCGCGGTACAGGAATGCTTCTCCCTGCTGAAAGACCAGGGAATACTGGTTCTTCAAACCGCAAACATGGACGGAAGACAGGCCAAAACCGAGGGTAAAGATTACGCCTACTACATGCCGGGGCACATCTCTTATTTTACCATGAAGAACCTGACCGCCCTTCTGAAACATACCGGCTTTTCCCGGGTGAAGATCTTTCGCCCCGTTGAATTCGGGCTTCTTCCGAAACTGAAAAAATCCAGGGGAAACTTCAGGTCTCTCGCCGACTACCGGGCATGGCTTCGAATTACCGGTTACCACCTTCGAAGCAAATGCTCGGCAGGAAATTTCAGTCCCACCAGTTCAATGGTTATATACGCTTTCAAGTAAGTCCAAAAATCCTTGACGATTTGCACCCTGTTGCCTGTTATAAGCATCAATAAAGAAAAAGACGGAGAGATGATGAACCCCCGGTTACGAAATATACTCGAAACGCTGACAGAACGATACCTGGCGGCCCTGCCCCTTTTTATCCCCTTTGCCCTGCTCACCGGGACGGTATTTTTTCTCTACCGCCTCGAGGCTCACAGCCTCATGGGAAAAATATACAGCGGCCTCAGGGGGACAGGTTTTTTCGATTACCTCGGCATATCCCTGCATTTTGACGCAGTTGTTATCATTATAACCCTGGCAGCCATGCTCATTATTTTTCTGGTCACCGGAAACCGTAAGACCGGAATCATTCTTGCATCTATGGTCCTTGTCTCCCAGGGCGTCACCCTTCTCATGGGAATTGAATTTTTCAGGGTCTATGAGACCACCATGCAGACCAGCTACTGGAGCTCTGAAAATGCCACGGCCCTTCATGAGATGATGCTGGGCTATTTTGCCGAGGCGTCCTTTAGTTTCTACTGGAAAAGCATTCTTCTAGTTATCATTGTAATACTTCTTGCACGCCTTCTGGTAAAGGCCGGGAGAAGCAGCATTGTTGAAAATATTTTTCTCACCGGCAGCAGAAGCCCCCTCCGAAGCGTTGCACTCTACTTTCCCCCGGTAATCGGAGTGATGCTTATTCTCATGATACTTTTCACCGGGTCAGAAAAAAGCCTTGATACCCTGGCAACACATGAAAAAAAAATCAACCGTCCCCTTCGTACCATACTTTTTGAATGCTCGCTTCATCCGATATATAACATCTACTCTGATATTGATGACAATGGCAAAGTAAAGTTATCAGAAAAGGAAGAAAAAGGCACCGGTGATGAGGCCTTCGGGTACCGCCTTGACACTGCGTCACTGGCAACCGCCCATCGCTTTCCCCGAATCAGCGCAATCCCCCGGGGAAAAAGATACAATATCATTTTCTATTTCTTTGAATCGACTCCCCGGCGCTACATCGACTACAAGATTAAGGACAGATACATCATGCCGACCTGGCGGCGCCTCATGAAGCATTCTGTTATTTCAGAAAACCATTACGCCAACTATCCCCTTTCAGCTAACGCAATGCTTTCAATTCTTACCAGCGCCTATGACTTTCCGGGAAAAAAGCTCATCATCCAGAAGCATTCTTCCGTCGGCCTCACCAGCCTGCCGGAAATCCTGAAACGCCAGGGATACCGGACCTGTATAATCCATACCGGTGACCTCCGCTACGCGGGTCAGCGGCGCTTTCTAAAACACCGTAGCTTTGACCGGATTATCGATTTACCGGAACTGGAAAAAATTCCCCCCTATAACTACCGGGTCGCCTTCTTATCCTGTAATCAGTATTGATCTCTTTGGTTCTTATGCTGATCATTCAGAAACGGAAGACTCCGATATTGATCTTCTTGTTTATTTTGATGTACGAACTGCTACATT
>CAZPEK010000056.1:6695-8175 GCA_964585555.1 uncultured Leptospirales bacterium
CCGGATTATCGATTTACCGGAACTGGAAAAAATTCCCCCCTATAACTACCGGGTAGGATGGGGGGTCGATGAACGGGCCATGATCGAACCGACAGTTCGTTTCATGAAACAGAAACGCTCACAGCCATTTTTTACAATTTACATGCCGGTAAATCCCCATCATCCCTATGCAATTCCCGATAAGAAGTTTCAGATTACCGGTCCGATCCCCCGAAACATCTCATCAAAAGAGCGGGTACACCGCCAGTACCTGAATTCTCTTTACTACAGTGACGCGGCCCTCGGAGAGCTTATTGCCCGCCTTGAAAAAGAAGGCCTGATGAAGAACACCCTTCTCTTTCTCTTTGCCGACCACGGAGAAGCCTTTTATGAGCATGTAAGAAATTATAATCACCCCTTCTTCCTTTATGAAGAAAATGTCCAGGTTCCCTTTATCATTTACAACCGGGAGATCATCGCAGAACCAGTCAATTACCGGGGCATTACCCGGCACATTGACATCATGCCGACAGTCCTTGACATCCTGCAGCTGAAAAGTCCACGGGAACAGGAAGGCATCAGTTTTCTCGCCCCTCACCGGCAGCAGCTTGCCCTTCTCCACACCCACTGGAAGGATGACTACATGGCAGTGCGTGATGGCTCGTGGAAATATATCAGGGACATGAAGCGGGGCTTTGAAGAGCTCTACAACCTTGAAGAAGACCCCTTTGAGAAAAAAAATATCGCCGCGTCAAAAGAAGATCTGGCAAAAAGATATCGAAAGATTGTCTCCCGGGCCCGCCGTCATAAACGGGAATATTACCGCCGGGTGCTTTACGAAAAAACAGCACATCTAAAAAATATTGTAAAGGAAGTAAACGTGAAGGCTCCGGGACGGGCAATTGGAAATTAAAAGCATGGGCCCTTCTGGATGCGGAGAGACATTTTTATCCGCCTGGGAAAACTCGACAGCAGGGCTGCAATTGCTCTTCAGCAATGGTCAGGAAACCCCATCGCTGACAGATTCATGAAATTTATTTCCTTCACTGCCTCAGAATATGCTTACCCCCTCTATGCTGTCGTACTCTACTTCACCGCTCCGGTCTGGTGGAAAGGTTTTCTCATCACCTCCTGTATCGGTTTTTTGATAGAAGTAACCATACAAAAGATTTTTAAATATTCCACAAAGCGTCTCCGGCCCTGTGAAGCCCTTCCCGGGGTCGAGGCCCTTGATTATATTCCCGACCGGTACAGCTTTCCTTCAGGGCATGCCGGGGGCTCTTTTAATATCGCCGTGACGACTACCCTTTTTACCGGTCCCATGGGGGCATTAATGTTTATCTGGGCAACCGGCGCCTCAGTATCTCGAGTCTATAATGGAGTTCATTATCCCGGTGATGTGCTCGCTGGTGCTCTCCTCGGATCAGCGGCAACCCTCATCGGATACTCTATCACCGGCCTGATTATCTGACAGTCGGTATTTATTTGACTATCTGTCATT
>CAZPEK010000056.1:8185-13500 GCA_964585555.1 uncultured Leptospirales bacterium
TCAGTATCTCGTGTCTATAATGGAGTTCATTATCCCGGTGCCGTGCTCTTCGGTGCATTGCTTGGCTCAGGAGCAACGGTTATCGGTTTTATTATTGCAGGCCTGCTTATCTAAACCGTTAATTTATTTGACTCTCCCTGATCTTCAGGTTATAATATTCTCACGGTTACACTCTATGAAAACATTATTCCCGACAGCGATCATTATCCTTTCCATGGTCCTCTTTAATTGTAATCCCATGCATGAAAAGATTACTTTTCCCATCGGTGATTCTCTTCATCCCTCTCAACCCGTCTTCAGCACCATCTATCATGGTTTCTATTACCGTTTTCCCTATGGAAGCTGTGATGAACCCCAGTGCCATGGAAACACGCTGAACGGTGGCAATACTGGAGCACCCTCATGTTACAGCTGCCATGGAGACCGATGGACAATTTTTTCAACAACACATACATTAAAGGTAAAAAACTTTTATCACGATGTAGCGGTTGATACTGACACCAGCACCACTGATTCAGGTCTCTGGTACAGCAGCTGCAAGAATGCATCCTGTCACGGTTCTGACCTTACCGGTGTAACCAATAAGGGGTATTCCTGTTTTGCCTGCCATGACCCGATACCACCGCCTGGTCATCGAAAATACGAGGATGGAGCTGCTCATCATTTTAACCTGGAAGAAGAAAATCCATCACTTTACTGCAGCGGCAGTGCGTGCCATGGCGTCAGCGGAGAAGACGGATCGCGCCCCTGCTCGGACTGCCATGATTAAACTAATGGTTCCCTTACACGTGAAGACTCGCTTCTTTCTAAAAATTTTTCTGATCTGTTTTTTTGCTGTTCTTTTCTCCAGTACCTGTGTTTACTTCCGCCCCGCGGAAAAACATGATTTTGGTGATGCATGTAAACACTGCCACGGTAAACGTCTCCAGGGCATCCGAAACGTAAAGTTATACTGCGGTGAATGCCACGACCTTAAGCCGATTCGTCCCGGCGATATCACCAATGCGGAAAGAAAAGAAGCAGTGCTCTCTGAACCCCATATTCATAAAACTAAAAACATGTTCCAGGGAACACCATCCTGTTTTGACTGCCACCGAAGAACAGACTTTTAGCAATGAGGAGAAACCATGAAAAATAAAATTCTTCTGCCGTTTTTAGTTCTCTTCCTTACCAATACAATAAACCTCTTTGCAGCGGGAAGCGTTCCCTACCTTTTTAACCTGCCGACTTTTCAAACAAATGGTTCCCGAATCTTTATGCTGGATGTGGGGCACCGGTATTTTGATGTCAACCGGCACACGACAAACATCAATATTTCTCTCTCTTACGGCATAATCGATTCACTCGATGTTCTTCTCGGATTTTCTTTTAAGAATAAAGACATCGTTTTAAATACAAAATATAATTTACTCAATGATTTTGATTCAAAAGACCTGCTGTCTCTTTCGTTCGTTGCGGGAGGGGGATTCAAAGATACAAATGCCATAAACAATTCTCTGTCACTCTCCTTTGCGGATACTGAAAAGATAGAGGCGCAGTCAACATTACCGATGAAGGACAGGCCTTCCTTTTTTACCCAGGTTGTAATTCAGAAACATTTTTTCAGCAACAGGCTTTTTATCGGCCTTGTTCCTTCCTTTGCCTATAATACTAATTTTTTCGGGGTACACAGTACCTATGATTTTACCTTTGGTACCGGCTTTCTTGCGGGATTTTATATTTTTGACAGTGTTTCAATATGCAGTGAAGTCACCATGAATATTTTTGGTTTTGCATTTAAGTATGTTAACTATAACGCGGGAGTGAAGTATGCCGGATACCGTCACACCTTTACACTTTATATTGGCAACAGCGCCGGGTACTCTCCTGTTGAGTACCTGACAGGAAACAACACCTGGTCCCCAAAGGTCAGTTTTGCTTTTACACGAGAATTCGATATTTGATTTATTGCACCGGGATACATAAAGAAAGGGCCTGCCGGTTAAACCTGCAGGCCCTTTCTTGAAATTTATCAAAGAGTATAATACGTCAGCAGGTGCTGCCGCCATCTATGACAAAACCGGAACCATAAGGGGTTTCCCGGTAGTCAACGGTCAGTAACGCGCCGTCGGCAATAAATCCCTTTACCCGATCATCGATAAGTATATCGATTTCATTATTTCTTATAATCTGATCTGCAGCGTCTTCCAGCTCATCCAGAGCCAGTCCCAGTCGGGGGCCGCCTCAGCCAAAGCCTGAAAACATAACCCGGAGTGCAGGCTTCTTAAATTCAGAATCCTGCATTGCCTTTGCAAGGCTCTCCTTTGCGCTGTCTGTTACAATTATAGACATAAGTAGCTCCAAAAACTAATTTATTTAATTATAATTTAATGAAATACTTAAATAATGTCAACAAAAATACCGATATTATTTTTTATTCCTGGTTTAATTTCAGTATGGAATGCAATATTTCCACAACACGGATCTCCCTGATAAAGAAACAGCCTGTTTTACTCAGAGCACTTAGTTTAGATTAAGTGCTCTGAGTAAAATAACTATTCATCATCATCACCGTTGTCTTCGGTCAATTCAAAAAGCGTAACCTCAAGAAGCAGTTTGCCGGAATCAAAGAAAAGAACCATCCCGAGAGACTCAAATTCAATACTCTCGATGCCCCCGAGATCTTCGTAATATTTAATTTCATATTCTGTCTCATCAGCTGTTTCAGAAAGAAGCATCAACAAGTCAGGGTAACTGAGGGTAAAAAGATCCTGCTCCATAAATTCGATTGCTACCTGGCCGCGCTGAACCTGTATACTGAAAAGGGAAAGGTCCTCTTCCTGATAGAAATGAAAGGCGATCCCGCTGTCATTATAATCAAGCTGCATATCGCCGTTTTCAGACGGTTCCAGCACCCCGTCAGGTCCCATGATGCTGTTGACTTCCCGTACAGACATGCCAAAGGTTATATTGCCAAAGGAAATTCCTGGTATGTAATGCATGTCGGGCCTTTTATTATATTCCCGCGCCGTATTCAAAGGTACTTCGCTGTGGTTTCTGCTGTGCAAGGCGAGAGCCTGGTTCAACATCACTGGTGACCCAGAGATTACCACCAATTTCTGCGCCCCTGCCGATTGTCACCCGGCCGAGAATAGTTGCCCCGGAGTAAATAATAACATCATCCTCAACAATTGGATGACGGGCAATCCCTTTAATCGGGTTCCCTTCTTCGTCCAGGGGAAAACTTTTAGCCCCCAGGGTAACCCCCTGGTAAATTCGAACATTCCGGCCAATGACAGTAGTTTCACCAATAACAATTCCTGTTCCATGATCCATAAAAAAACGTTCATCAATTTTCGCGCCGGGATGAATATCAATACCGGTCTGACTATGGGCCATCTCAGAAATCATACGGGGGATCAGGGGTACATCGAGAAGAAAAAGCTCATGGGCGATGCGATGATGGGTCAGGGCCACGATACTTGGATAACAGAAAATAGTCTCACCTATTTTTTTAGCAGCTGGATCCCCGTCATAGGCCGCCTCAGCATCGGTTGCAAGACGTTCACGAATAAAGGGGAGGCGTTCAATAAATTTTAGTGAAATATCAGTAGCCTTATGGTCGCAGTCAACACACTCCTGCTCACCTTCTCCTGAACAAAAAAAACAGAAGCCCCTCTTAATTTGGTCAGAGAAAACCCGCATGGCCTTGTCAAGGGTTGACCCGATATAAAACTTCATGTTTCCCGGGGTTATTTCTGAATTCAAAAAATAACCGGGGAATATTATAGATTTAAGAAGTTCCATTACTTCGTTGAGGATGTCACGGGAAGGCATGGCAACATCCTGATGATTTACCCGGTGATAGACTGTTTTGTATGAATTGCTGTCACAAAGATCATCAACAACCTTATTGATAACTTTTTCTTTAAATCCCGCTTCTCTCCGGGGATGTATCTGGTCGATTATTTTCATGTACCTTTCCCTTAACCGGTATTACCTCATGTACGCCAGAAGAAATATTATAGTATGACCGCCCTGACGCTTTACTGTTACTGAAAAACATTCATTGCCAGGTGTATCATCCCCCTGTCATTGTAAATTGTAAATTTTATATTATACATTTTCTTTCGTAACATCTTCTTTCAACTCGAGGGCAGAGGCAATCTTTTTCTTTGATTCATAAACCAGTTCATTAAGCGTTTTATCACTATGTCCTTCAATTGATAGTGCCTCATGAATAGTCATGACTGCGCGCCCGGGAAAAAGATTAATTGATTTGTAAGGAAGTATATTCTCGGTCCCGCTGATAGTAACCGGCAATATCGGAAGATTCAGGTCAATGGCCATTTTATAGGCGCCCTTTTTAAAGGACCCCAGGGTTCCATGACCAAAAATCGTCCCCTCGGGAAAAAAAAGGACACAGGTTCCGCCGGTAATTTTATGCCGTGCCGCCTCGATAGACTGGAGAGCCTTCTCTGTATCAGTACGATCTACAAATATATGTTCCATCCGGTCACAGTAAAGCCCCAGGCCGGGGACCTTCCGAAGGGAATGCTTCATGACCCACTTAAAGTGACGGTGAATCCATCCGTAGATCACAAAAATGTCATAGAGGCTCTGATGATTTGACACAATTATATGTGACTGGCCCTTTTTCATATTTTCCCTGCCCCGGACTTTCACAAACATGGGAGTGAAAAAGCCGTTAAGACGGGCCCACCATACACCGACATAACGGGTCAGAAAGGTACCCGTCACATAGGAAACCAGGATAGCTGAAAAGCTGAGAACCAGGGTATTTACCGCCAGAAAAGGAATAAAGACTATCCATTTATAAGGTTGATATAAAAACCAGGCTGCTTTTTTTAAAATCATAAAAGATCACCGAGAATATATAGAGGGCTCGGGGCTCCCCAAAGGGACCGCCAATTATCTCTATTAATAATTAATAAATAAACTTCTGGGACAGAAATCCACAAATCATCAGAACTGTAAAGCTTTAATTATTATGAAATATTCATATAGATAAGACAGATGTCATCGTCAAAGGCCTCTGAACCATTATAAGCAACTATTTCAGTGTACAAAGCATCAAGAAACTGCCGGCATGTATCCGCTTTAATGCTGAGAAGGGTTTCCTTCATAATTGATGAGAAAAATTCTCTTTTCCCCTCTACAGTCCTGCTGATTTCTGCAATACCATCGGTAAAGAAAAACACGTGATCTCCCTTTTCAAGCTGATAGAATTGACTGGCATACGCTTTGTCACTGGCAGCAAGATCTTTGACAGTATATACCCCGAGGGGGAGATAACTCTGGTACGACATGGTTAT
>CAZPEK010000057.1:0-13353 GCA_964585555.1 uncultured Leptospirales bacterium
TATCAACTGGAAACTCCTGGATGGTGATTTTTGGGAGATGATGAATCATGCTGAGATTCCTGATATCATATATTATGATCCTTTTTCATTTCAAACCAACAGCCATTTATGGACCTATGATCTTTTTAAAAAAATTTATAATTTATGCAAAGATAAAGAAGTGTATTTATTCACTTATTCATCCTCAACAATGGTTCGAGCAGCTTTACTGGCATCAGGTTTTTTTGTCTCAGTGGGGGCAGGCTCGGGACCAAAGGCTGAAACAACTATTGCATTGACTCAAAAAGGTATTTTTTCAAAGAACTTGAAAATGCTGGATCACAAATGGCTCCAGAGATTTGAAAGAAGTACTTCAAAATTCAGGGAAGATACCACTGAACAGGAAAAAGCAGAAATTTTTAAAAAAGTTATTTCACATGTGCAGTTTGAGAAACCTGCAGTAACCAAATAATTCCAAAGGACAGCATCAACGAACCTCAAATCTTCTCCTCAATTCCACAGATGTAAAATTAACCATCTGTAAATGTACACATTCTGTAGTTTTAAGAGGAAAAGACGCCCGATAAGGCTTACTTTTCTGCTATACTGATCGGGAAAAGGGGGGTATAATACCTTTTCCCAATAATACTGAGGAGGATTTTTACATGAAGGAAGAATTGAAAAGAATTACCCTATTAGCCCTGTTTTCAGCAGTAATCGCGGCAATGCTTGCAACAGGGTGTGCACGAAATTTAAAGTATTCAGAACACAGCCCGTCAGTGTCACCAGATGGAAAAATGATGTTATACCAGTCTAACCGGATAACTGCTGATAATTACCAGGTATATGTACGCCTTAAAGTCGGGTCTACCTGGCTGCCTCCGGTACCCCTGGTTCTTGCAAATGCCCCTGTTGATAATACGGCGGGCCCCTTTGTTACCTATGACCAGAACTCTCTTTTGCTAAGTTCTGACAATAAACGTGGTAAGGGAGATGTTGATATCTATATTTCAAAGCGTGTAGGGAAGTTGCTCTGGGGAGTCCCGGAAAATATCGGCGCTCCCATAAACACAAAGGGCTATGACGGCTTTGCATCCCTTTCACCCGATGGCAAGCGTCTTTATTTTGTTCGGGAATGTGCAGATAAAAAGGGGTATAAAGATCACACCTTTGGTATCTATATGGCAAAGAATATAAAAGGGCGATGGCAGAAACCAGTCCGCATGCCCGCGCCGGTCAATACAGCATCATCGGAATTCGGACCGATCATTCTCGCCGATGGGAAAACTCTTATTTTTAGCTCTGCCCGTCCAGGAGGCTTCGGAGGTTATGATCTCTATAAGACAGAAATGATCAGTGAAGGAAGATGGTCAAAACCCGTTAACCTTGGGAATAAAATAAACACGAAGTATGATGACCGGATGGCCTCGGTTCCTGCAGCGGGAAATGTCATTTTTGTTTCACGACCCACTGATGAAGCTGGCGGGAAGTACCGCATCGAAGAAGTCAAAATGCCGAAGCAGATGCGCCAGTCTTCTGTTATCACCATTGAAGGAAGGGTGTATGACAAGGACAGCCGTAATGCTATTACCGATGCTGATATTAAAATTACCGATGTCCAGGACGGTTATGTCAGACATATTAAAAGCAATATAAAGGATGGAAAGGTTTGTTAATTGAAGCAATACCTGATCTAGCAATAAAGGATGGAAAGTATTTCATCGTTCTCAGCAAGGGGAAAAAATACGATGTGGCTGTACAAAAGCCGGGATATACCTTCTACTCTGAGAAGTTTGACCTTAGAAACCTGTACGAGTTCAACGCTGTACTGAAAGATATTGAGCTTTCACCTATCAGAAAAGGAACCCGGCTTATCCTGAGAAATCTCTACTTTAAGTATAACAGCGCCCAATTGCTGAAAGAATCAGATCTTGAAATGAAGCGCCTTCTCAGCCTGTTGAAGAAAAACCCGGCTATGAAAATCGAGGTCTCAGGGCATACCGATAATATAGGATCTTCTACATTCAACAAGGAGCTTTATCTCAAGAGAGCCCAGACTGTTCAGAATTACGTGGCAAAAAACGGTGTGAAGAGAGACCGGGTTGCCGCTGTGGGATACGGTTTTGAAAAGCCCATAGTTAAAAAAGGAAGTAAAAAGCAGATGGCAAAAAACCGCAGGGTTGAGGTTAAAATACTTTCAACCAGGTAAAAATACTTAACGTTAAAAGCTTATTCCCTTATCCAGTTAATGGATAGATTCTACAAAGTTATTCCCCATAGTTTCGGGCCTGTCCCGGGGCTATGGGGCTTATTTTATATTAACCCTGGAGTCCCGGCATCCGGTTTCATGCAATTTACCTTCCTGCTATAAAAAAAACTTGGCAGAGATGCACCGGCTGGTAAGCATGTCTCCATGCTGAAAAAAACTGTAAAAGTAAAAAGAAGTTCTATTCACGGCCGCGGTGTTTTTGCTCTCAATAACATCAAGGCGGGAGAATTGATTGGACGTTTCGAAGGAAAGATTACCCGCCGTGACGGTACTCATGTCCTCTGGCTTCCTGATGAAGACGGGGAGCTATACGGTATAAAAGGAAAGAACAGCCTGAAGTACCTGAACCATTCCCTGGTTCCCAATGCCGAGTTCAATGATGAGGGAGAACTTTATGCTGTACTTGATATATCTGCCGGTGAAGAGCTTACTATTCATTACGGTGATGAATGGATCGATACCCCCTGACAAACTTTTTCCAATAATCCTTCCTCGTAACCATAAATTATTTGCCAAATTAAACTGCAGTCTCTATGATTAGTCAATGGATACGAGGCACATATCACTTCTTCATGGTTTTATCGAAACTCTTCTTCGGAAGTTTATACCTTTTCCAGCTCAGAGCAGGATCACCGCGCTGGATGACGCGGCTCGTTTTAATTTTTCTGCCTGCGGGGATGCCCGCCTGACGGGGATTCATTTTACCGGTAAATCATGGGACTCCTATCTTTTTTTTATCACCGCCGGTGCTTCTCTGCCCCGATGGCTTTCATCACAGCGCCGGGACCGCCAGGGTAAAATGATTCTCGAGGCTTTTCAATATTACGGATTACAGGCCGGGAAACTTGAATGGATCGACGGGGGAAGGAAGAATCTCTCGGCTCCCGGTGCGCTATGGCGCAGAGAAAAATACATGATCACCTTAGATGATGGGGAAGAAACCGCCTTCTGTGTGCTTCCCGCTTCTCTTCTCGGAGAAATGCTTCGGGGAGCCGGTATCGGATGGAGCGGGGAAATTGCCTCTCTTCCCTGTGAGCCCCTTCCTGAGTTTAATGAGACGGCACTTTCTGTGCTCCACAGCCGGCAGTCTCTCTATATTGATTTCATACAGGCATTAAAGCTCCTGGGGAGCGAGAAGGGGCACCGGCTTTTTCTTGGTTCGATATCTGGCGGTTATGTAGATGCTGAACACCTTGCTTCGCTCTTTGAGCTTTTTCCCCGGAGCAGGTTTATTGCTGCTTTTCTTCCTGAACAGATGAGAGGTGAAGTAGTTAGCCTTGAATCGAGGGTGAAAGAAGAACTGCAGGATGAGGCGCTCCGGCATCGGTGGAGCCTGCAGCTTTACTACTATCTTCAGAATGTGATGTCCCGTGCTGTATCCGGTGAAGGGGCTGAAGATGTTCTCGGGGCCCTGGAGAGTGAAGCCCGGGATGTCATGGCCACTGGTATCACCGCTTTGAGAAACAAAATGCGTGAAGATAAACTTCCTCTCTCAGAATTAATGAAAAGGGCCATTGCGAACCATCAGGTAACTGAACTTATCAGCACACGGGGGAAGGATCTTCTTGCCCTCATGGGTGCCTCAGGAAAGGGCGAGTTGCCCCTTGGCGATCTGGCCCGGCTCTTTGGCGCTCCTTTCAGAGAAGAACTGCGTTTTAAGATTGATGAACGGGGCAGGTACCTTGAAGCCCTCGGGGCGGAAAAGCGGCGGGCAGTTGTTGAAAAGGCGCGGCGCGGCCTCAGGTCGATCCTTGAGTCTGAAATTACCGGTGATCTCAGGGCGCGGATGGCGCCACCGGGACCCCGGGAATTATACGAGCGCTGCCTCAGGTGGAATGATGAAGACCTGCTGGTTCTTTTCAACCGCCTCGGTTTTGAAACCTTTACAGCATTTTTTGAAATTTTGAGATATAATACTTCCTCACCCCTTTCGGAAGATGAGGCGGTGTCTCTTTTTTTCGAGAAGGTAAAGGGACTTCCTGGAACTGAAAGATCTATCAGTGAAGATATTTTTTCCTGCAGTCTCAACTGGAACCGGGTTATCACTGAAGAGGGTCTTGAGAGACATCTCCGGGTTCTCCAGATCAGGGTGCCTCTTCTTGAACGCCTCTTGTATATCGGCGGGGGAGCATCATGATACGCCATGATCTCTTTAACCGGTTTTGTGCCGCCCTGAAAAAAGAATACGGGCCAGACCAGGTCATTGCAGCCCGGGACAGCTCAGGGGTTCTGGTAACTTCTTTTCTCATGCCCGGTGAGTATGAAGAACAAAAGACCATGATCTATCTTGAAATCCCTGAGGGGTTCGGGTATGGTGTCAATGTATCCAATGTATTTATACTCCTTGATAAAAAAAAGAATCGCCATCATCTCATCCCTCTCGATAATGTTGCGAGCATCGTTAAGCGTAAGTTCAACCTTGTCATTGAAAAGAAAAGCCTTAAGAAGCGGCAGTGGTACTGGATTTGTTTTCATCCCTACGGCGACAGGCTTTATGATCTGGCAACCGGCTCAGGCTCATATCAAAAAGAGACTTCATCAGAAAAGATTACCACTGATTTTATTGAGTATCTGCTAATGGTCAGGGCTGTCCTGTCTGGGATCGCCCACGAGGATAAAAATATTTTGACGGCCCTTGATGCCATGAATCAGCGGCGTGAAGATATTCTCCTTGAGCAGAAGGAGTGGATCGAGACTGTCAAGCTTTCAAAGGGCTGGAGAAAAATAAAATGGCTCTATGATTAAATATTCATTATTTTCTAACAGCAGGAGAAATTAAGCATTATGAAAAAACTGAGATACCGCAGCCTTCAGAGAACCTTTAAGCAGTTTGATGATATTGATGAAATTAAAGAGACCTTTGGTATTCCAATGAGGAAAAACATTTACCGGATCGCACCGGGAGGAGAACTGTTTCGCCTCAATGATGAAAATATTATCAATGAACTAAAGGATAATGATATTATTGAAGCAGTATCCGAATTTATTCTTGGGTAATATTGTGTTTCTGAATCTTTGCATACGTCTTTCACCGAAGGATTTCAAAATTATTGTAAATTCACTTTCGGTGAATAAAAGCTTTTCTTTGACATTGCAGGGTACTGTACATCGAAATCGAGTTTACCTCTATTCAGCCAGCGGCTATTTTGACTCTGTTGCCGATTATCTTCCCGAAGACATGGTGATTAAACCTCAAAAAACATATGTTATCATTGATGATGGGACAGTCACGGCTTCGGGTTTTGAGAAAATCGAAGAGGGCACATGCAAATGGATTATAGATCAAAGTCTGTGGGCTTCAACTTTAGAAAAAGTGAAAAATGAAGATGAAGAATTTTTTGACGATGAAAATATTATTGGAGGTCTTGCTGCCGCTTCTACAGTATTTCTTGCCCATGGTAAAAAAAATATAAATTTTAAAGGAAGTAAAGGCACCGGGATCGGCACCGTGAAAATAACCGTACCGCTGCCCGGGGGATACTGCTCATCGGGGGCTGCAAATCAGCACCCTGCCGTCAGGGATGAGATGGATCATAGAACCTCCCTTCTTTTAGGCCCTGAAGGAATGAATAAAGTGAACAGCATCCATATCGGCTGTATTGGTGCCGGCGGCCTTGGGAATCACTTTGTCACCGCGGCAATGCATCTCGGTATTAAAAAATTTGTTCTTGTGGATAAAGACCGTCTCGAAGAGAGCAACCTGAACCGGTTTTACGGCGCGGTGAGAAAAGATAAAGGGAAGTTTAAAACCAGCCTGATGCAAAAAAAAATAACCGGCCTTCATCGGGAGGGAAGCGTTGTCGAAGTACAGGAGTTTTTCCCCTCAAAAGAAAGTATACTGAAACTTGAAGCCGTTGACATTCTGGTTGCAGGGCTTGATGATGACAGAACCCGGCTGCTTCTCCAGGTATATGCCCTGGCAACCCATCGCCCCCTTCTTGATATGGGCTGCGGAATTTTCTGTGATACTTCAGGCAAACCTGATGAATGGGGAGGGCAGTGGCGTCTTTCTCTTCCCGGTGGTCCATGCCTGGTCTGTATGGGCCTTTCTCCAGAAGAAAAAAATTTTTGTGTGACAGGAGAAAAAGGTTACCTCGCGGGTACCGGCATCACTCCCGCAAGTATTGTAACCCTCAGTGCAACCGTTGCGGCCCAGGGGCTTTCAATGCTTCTCCGGTATCTCATCGGAGATCCTTTTCCTTTTTACCATGTAAAATATGATGAGCTCTCTATGACCTTATTCCGTATTGATGAATCAAAACATGATGATTGTTATCTTTGTGGTGATTATAACTCCTGACCTGTCTGCCTCCGTTATAGTAGCAGTTATGTGCTTTGGTTTTTTTTCTCAAAAATTTATTGATTAAATTGATCCTTTGAAATTATTTGACATTATCAATTTGTTTAAATCATTCTTTCAACCTCATTAAGGATTAGTTCATTAGCAGGGACCATGATCGAGAAGAACGTCGCTGGCATATATAACAGCAAATTATTTTTACTTTTTTTTGAGTATTTCGAATATAAGGGTATTTCTTTTGATGAAGAAAAGATTCTTCAAAAGGCGGGGATTGAAAAGCTTATGCTCTTTAATCGAGATTACTGGGTTACAGCAGACCAGGCAGATCGTTTTTACGCGGCATGTGATGAAGTATTCGGTAATGAAAACCTGGCCCTTGAGGTAGGCCGGTTCATCTCCCAGTCTGTCGGCATCAGTCCTTTCAGACTATATCTTTTAGGCCAATATTCCCTGAGATCTCTTTATCAAAATTTTGCCTTTCTCTATAATCTCTTTGCCCGTGATATCAAGATAACAGACACCAGGATTAAGGCATCAAGGGTGGAATTAGACGTTATCTCTGCAGGCGGAGCGACACAAAAAGAGTACCAGTGTGATTTTAGAAGGGGCATCCTTGAGGCAATCGGACAATTTTATAACGGCAAAATGTCAAAGGTTACGATTAATGACTGTACCACCAGGGATAAAAATACATGGAAATATATTATTACCTGGGAAAATTCATCTTTCTCATGGTTTATTATCCTGAGACGTATTTTTCTAGCTGTCTCCAGTGGGGCACTGGTGGGGCTTTTCTTTTTTCTAAGTCTTGAAGCCTTTCTCGCAGCAACCCTTATCATGATTTCATTGGGACTCGGCCTGACTGCTCTGCTTTATTATTTCAAATCTAAAAAGCAGGAGAGTCTCCTTAAAAGCACAATGACAATGTCACGGAGTTATATTTCTGAAATTCATCAGCGGCACCACCAGGCTCTGATCATCAAAGAAATAAGCAATGTATCCACGGCGGTTTTGGATATCAATCTGCTTCTTCAAACCATCATGAGAATTTTCAGCCGTTATACTTCCTATGACCGTGGTATGGTACTGCTTTTTGACCGTGGTGAAGACCGTCTTCTTTACAGGGCTGGATACGGGTTTCATGAAAAGGAAGAAAAACTTCTCCGGGAGAATGAATTTTTTATCGGCCACGAGCACCTGGCTGATCTTGCGGCCCTTGCCTTTAATGAGAAGGAACCTTTTGTGGTCAATAACATCGATGAAATAAAAGGCTTTTTAACCGGCAGCATGGGAGAACTGTATAATGATCTGGGGGGGATGAGTTTTATCTGTCTTCCTCTCTATTTAAAAAAACGCCCCCGGGGGGTACTTTATCTTGGAAACCGTGAAAAGCAACATACCTTTTCCCGCGGAGAGATTGATTTTTTCCGCGGCATTACATCCCAGGTTGCAGTTGCAATATCTAATACCGAATCGGTTGAAAAGCTACAGCTGAGTGAAGAGCGCCTTCTTCTCGCCATGGAAGCGACCAGTGACGCCATGTGGGCCTGGGATTTGTCAGTAGAAGAAATCTACGTAAGCCCCCGTGGATACGAGATGATGGGTTTTACTGCTGGAGAGGTGCGGCCCACTTTTGAGAACTGGCTGAAAATTGTGCATCCTGATGAACGGGAAAAAAATGCAAAAATTGTTAAGGAGGCTCTCGGAAAAGAGGCTGACTACTACAGTCTTGATTTCAGGGTTGATACGAGGCGTGACAGGCATGAATACCGCTGGTTTCAGGTGAAGGCAAGAATTGTTGAAAGAAATGAAGCGGGAAAGGCGAAGCGGGTTGTGGGAACCATTATTGATATCAATGACAGCAGATGTGCGGCAGAAGAGCTTCTGAGGCAGAAAAAGAAGGCTCAATAGAGTGATTACCGGATGACCGCCTTGCTTGCCAACATGTCGCATGAAATCCGTACGCCAATGAACGCGATAATAGGTTATACTGAATTACTTCAGCAGGAAGAACTTCTGCCGCGGCATATGGAGTACCTTGACATCATACATAAAAGCGGAAATATTCTTCTCTCCCTGGTCAGTGATATTCTTGACATGTCCCGGATTGAAGCAGGTCACATGGAAGTCCTTCTGCAGCCCTTTGATCTTCGCAGCATGATTAAGAATCTGAAATTCAGTACCAGTATTTTACTTCTTGATAAAAAAGAAGATGTAGCCTTCGACATTAGAATTGATGAAAATATTGCCCCCGTGATCATTGGTGATGAGCTGCGTCTTTTTCAGGTAATAAATAATCTTCTTGGCAACTCGGTGAAATTTACTTCCTTTGGGGGAATAGAACTTTCTGTATTTCTCAATGAAGGCTGGCTGGAAGTGAAGGTCTCCGATACGGGAATCGGAATTGCATCTGAACAGCAGGAAAAGATATTTAAACGCTTTCAGCAGGCGGAAAACCATACCAGCCGTCGGTACGGAGGCACGGGCCTGGGGCTGACGATTACAATGCTTCTCGTTGAGATCATGGGAGGTGAAATCAGTGTGTTTTCCGAAGGGGTTCCGGGAAGAGGCTCTGTCTTTACGATTAAACTTCCTTACAATCCCGTGGAGAACCTTCAACCTGTTGACCCTTATCTTCCAGAAAATGAATTCTTTAATCTGGTGGGGGGAAGGGTTCTCCTCGTAGAGGATAATCCGGTGAATCAGCTTTTAACCCGAAGAATTCTTGAACGTCAGGGTCTTTCTGTTGACATTGCTCATAACGGCAGTGAAGCACTGGAGTTTATTGACCGGGAAGGAGAATACAATCTGATTTTTATGGATCTTGAAATGCCTGTTATGGATGGATTTGAGGCTATCAGCAGAATTCGGGCAAAAAAAGAAAAGCAGGGCAACGTACCCATTATCGCTCTTACGGCCCATGCCATGAGCAATAATATGAAACGATGCAGGGATCTCGGATGTAACGATTTTATTACCAAGCCGGTAAGTCTCAGAAAAATTACCCAGATTCTTGTTAAGCATTTATCCCCTGAAAAGGTTCAGTTCTAAAAGGCCGAGAGCGTATTGCATCGGTCAATTGAAGAATTATACTTGATTTTCTACATGAAATAGTTGCCAATATTCCTGATTATCAATATATTGTAACCTTGCACACTGCAATAATGTATGTATATTCTAATTTTAACAATAGGGAATATGAAAAATAATGTTCCCGAAATTCTCTCTTGACATCAGAACACTACAGATTAGGTGACAACTAACCGTTTTTTAGTATAATCCAGCATACCAGACTAATTGTTTATAACAGAGGAAACAAATGAATATAAAAGAACAGGCCGGGGCTCTTACGGGAGTAAAAACTAAACTTTTTATCGATGCGGGGGTCGAGCATATCCATCTTCACAGTTATCGGTATGAAGATGAAGAACAGGTAACCCTCCTTAATGATATTTCACTTCGAAATAACGATGAAATTGAAAAACTTTTTACTGCCGAAGGTATATTTAAGCTTATTGATGACCTGAAAGAGAACAGTGATGACCTGGAAATTTTTATTACCGGGAAGGTTGCTGATGTGACACGTAACGCCCTGGGAACCGGTGATGTTATTATTTCTTCTGCCGCACTTTGGGCGGCGGGACAGAAATATATACGTGAAAATAAATCTTCATGGAAGACCTTCGGTATCATCGACCTTTCCGCGTCAGGGTACAATGTCCTTGCCATTGACAAAGAAGGCAAACTGATAAATGATGCCCTTCTGGTCAATCCAAAGTGCGGCGCCGGGTCAGGGGTAAACCTGAGCAGGATTCTTGAAAAGCTTGATATCGGCCATGATAAAGTTGATACAATTCTGAATATGTACATCGGTGAGGAAAACTCCAAAGCCCGCAAAGAAATACCAATTCGGTCAGACCGTTGCGGAGTTTTCTCTTCTTCCGCGACCATTTCTGATAAAAATCAGGGAATACCCCTTGAGTATGCCCTGGCGGTTACCATGAAATCTGAGGTGATGAAACCCTCCCTTAAACTTCCTGGTACTGTTGATGCTCTCCTGCTGACTGGCGGTGTTTTCCGGTGGGAGTACGCACGAAACTGCGCGGAAGACATTCTGGGGGGAAAGGGAATCGACAACATCATCTATGACGAAAAACAGTCCATGATGATTGAAGGTATGAAATTTCTTATAGAGAATCTTGAAGGAAGTTTTCGCAGCCAGGATCCTGAGCGTCTCAGAGATGAGGAAACCCTTTTTGAGCTTACTCCCTTCAATACAATCAAAAAAAAGATGGAAGCGGAAGGCACCTATTACCGTTTTGAAGATCCAGAGATTGAAACCCTCACCACCGAATCGGTGGCGGGACGCCCTGTTAACCTGGCCCTTGATATTGGATCAACAATGGCAAAACTGGTTATTTCTGATGCGAAAACCAGTGAGCTTCTTTTTAATGATTCCTTTGATAATCATGGTGATACGATCCAGACTATTAAACATATTTTCAATGATATTCGCGAGCTTGGCATTGACCGCATGAACATTCAAAATGTAGGTCTCACGGGCAGCGGCCGCTACCAGGTACAGAAGGCCCTCGGGGCAATCTACCCGCAGTTGGCGACACGGACACATGTGCTTGTTGAAAACTATGCGCATGCACGGGGGGCAATCAATTACGCCCGGGACCAGATTGCCCGTCTTAAAGCTGACAAAAAGCCGGTCAATGAAGACTTTTGTCTTCTCATTGATATTGGGGGAGAAGATACCAAGGTTTCGGTCATATCTCTTGAAAAAGAAGAGCTTTTTGACAACGCAATGAACGTAAAATGCAGCGCCGGAACTGGAAGTCTTATGGATACCCTCAAGGCGCTTTTTAGCATTGAAAAGGTCGCCGATGCCTACCGGATGGCTCAGGAAGCCGAGAAGGCGTACCGAATCAATGCTACCTGTGCTGTTTTTCTTATGGAAAATGCCCGTAAAATGCAGGCTGAAGGTTTCCCGAGAGACCAGATCCTTGCAAGCTGTACTCACGCCATTGTAGAAAACATGGCACGTACCCTCTGGGACCAGGTTGAATTTCCTGAAAATACTGTTGTTCTGCTTCATGGCCAGACCATGCTGAGTGATCCTCTTCCCCTTGCGGTTGCTGAACGTATCCAGGGCTACAGTGGATCAGAGAGCTACTGTATTGTTCCTCCCTATCCGGGACACCGTGCCTGTCTTGGACTTATCAAAACTATTGAAGACATGGGAAATCCGATTATTGACGAGGAATGCAGTCTCAGTGATTTTATTGATTTTAAATATGAAAAGCGTCTCTTTATTTGCCGCGGTGTAGCCTGTGGTGATAAGAATGCCAGCTGCAGTCGAACACTTCTGACCTCACAGATCGGTGGTGAAACCGTTAAAATGAGACTCGGGGGATGTACTGCTATAAATGAATTTGAGGCTTCACGAAATAAAGGTGAGAAAATAAAAATCCCCGATGCCTACCGGGAAATCTGGAACTACTACGATCAAAAACTTCCACGAAGTGAAGTGGAAAACCGGCTGGTAATTCCAAGGAGTTTTGCCGTTTCTGAGCAGTCTTATTTTTTAGGAAGAATACTCGAACGACTTAATGTACCAGTTTATATAGATAATGTCACTGAGAAGGATATACTCGAGGGACAGCCCCTTTTTCCCATTGACTCGTGCGCCCCGAATATAGGAGCTGCCGGGCAGTTTATGCGCCTTGCACGGGAAGAGAAGGGCATCATTCTCGTGCCGCAGATTGACTTTCTTCCTACTGACGGGAAAAGTCTCGGGCGAACATGTACAACTAACCAGGGAGGCCCCCTTATTGCAATTCACTTTGCGGAAAAGGAATATCCTGACGCGAAGTTTCATCTTTTTGACCTGAGCATCGAAGACAGTTCTTCTTCCTTTCTCAATGACCAACTCTATGAGCGATTTGAACCGGTTTTTGAGTTTTATGGTCTCACTGTTTCGAAAGAAGAATGTCATGAAGCTATCAAAGGGGCGATAAAAGAGAACCGGGCTCTTAAGGAAGAACTAAATGGCCAGGTTGCCGGCTACCTGAAAGAGGCAATTGACCGCAAACTGAATATTTCAATTGTTACGGGAAGGGAATACATTCTTACCCCCGGCATTTACGACAGCCATATTGGTAAGCTTCTCAAGGATAAGGGTGTTATTGCTATTCCCGCCTATGTTTTTGAGAGTGACCTTGATGAGCAGTTTGATAATATGTACTGGCGAAATCCCCATGATATTCTTTCAAAGGTCTATGCGATAACACGAAAGGAGCTGCACAAGTCTGTTCATGATGCTCGAATCAGCGCTCTTCTCAAAGACATTGAAGAGGGGAAGACAGAGTCACTTATCTCTGTAGTAACTGTTTCTACGTTCCGATGCGGTCCTGACAGTGTGACCCTGCCGGTCATCAATGAGGTGGCAAAAGGTCATCCGTCACTTTTGATTCAGTCGGACGCGATGATTGCCGAACTTGCACACCTGGAGAACCGGGTCAATACACACCTGAACCAGGTAAATCAGCAGCTCTATGATAAACTGAAAAAATATGACGATGAAGACTTCGATGTGAAAGTGTTGAACAATATTTTTCTTGATGCCCTTGATCCTGAAAATGATGTTTTGTATTTTCCTACCCTTGATGATAACCGGATTATGACCAGTGTCTTTCGGGCCATGGGGGTTACTGTCATCGATAACTTTGATGATGAAAATTATGACCTGCTTTCTAAAGCAAAGAATGGCCGAAAGTATGTCGGTGACTCGGTGTGT
>CAZPEK010000058.1:0-4360 GCA_964585555.1 uncultured Leptospirales bacterium
TGATGGACTCGGTCGACATTCCACACAGCGAACTGACCAGTACCACCGTGCAGTGAGTTGTGGCAGGTTCTCCTTGATCTTTCAAATAAACGGTCGGTGAGATGGCAGTGGGTAAAAGGGCACAGCGGTCATCCGATGAATGAACGGTGTGATGAGCTGGCGCGCAATGAGATAGAAAAATACCGCTGATACAATAAAAATCAATTTTCTTATGTATAAAAACTGCAGTTTTTCCGATTATTTAAAGGGGACATAAATTATACCGCCGGGAAGATGAAAAGCAGTGAGAATGAAAGTCTACTATAACATTTTAGCTATACTTATACTATCGCTTCAGGTATCTGCAGGCCCGGTTGCATCTGACCAGGATGAAAAACAGCTGAAACTCTACCTGACAATGGACCGGGAGAATTATTCTTCCAGTGAGGAGATTACTATTCATATCTCCGTGCGCAATGTATCAGGAAAACTTGCTGAATTCGAGATATATGAAGACAATCAACCTGAAACCCCTGATTTTACCACCTTTCAGCCTATCGTTTTTGATTTAAAAGGAAGGGAAGCTGAAAATATAATTCCCTACCGGATGGAAAACCGAACAACTGCTGATGCTATTAAAGGTCTTAAAAAGCGGAAAATAATTATCGGTGCTAATGAAACCTTTACCCATGACATCAATATCAAGAAAGTCTATAATCTAAAGGAAGGACATTATCGGGTAAAAAGCTATTTTATTCCTGATTTTTCACAGCGGTATATACTCTACAGTGAGAATGAACTTTCTTTCCATATCACAGCTGAAGATTCCGGGGTTTTTAAGAAAAAGATTACCAGTCCTGGTTCTACTATCACTCCGGGAGAAATTGTACTTCTCTGCCTGGATGCTGAAAAAAGAAAACAGTGGCAGAAAATGTTAAAATATCTGAATGAAGAGGAATATATTTATTCCTTTCATCGTTTTGTCCGTCCCTATAATATGGCGGGTCCCCGTGAAAGAAATGAAATTTTAGCATCCTTTAGAAGATTTTTGGCGAGACATCGTCATGATTATATAGTAAATTTTAATATTACCCGGGAAGATCTTGAACCTGATAAAAAATTTGCCAGGGTTGATGCGGTTGTTGAGCGATATGGTCCGCGAAAGAGTGAATGGTTCCGGTACATGTATCGGCTCGAAAGGCGTAAAAATTACTGGCTAATTAATGCTGTTGAGGCAACGGTCTTAAAGGGGAGTGTGAAATGACCGAAATATTATCACAGGACGAAATTGATGCTCTATTGACTGCCATATCCACCGGCGAGGTGGATGCGACAGACTATTCTGCTGCGAAAGAGCAGAAAAAAGTAAAGATCTACGATTTCAGGCGTCCTGACAAATTTTCAAAAGATCATATCAGAACACTGCAGATGATGCATGAGACCTTTGCCCGTCTTACAACCACTGCACTCTCTGCACAGCTTCGGGCCCTGGTTAGTGTCCATGTTGCTTCTGTTGACCAGCTGACCTACGAGGAATTTATCCGAAGTATTCCCAACCCAACAACACTTGCGGTCGTTAACATGGACCCTTTGAAGGGTTCTGCTGTTCTTGAGATTGACCCGTCTATCACCTTTACAATTATTGATAAGCTCTTCGGTGGTATGGGTGAAGCCTCGAAAATCAGCCGTGAACTAACGGACATTGAGCTTTCAGTAATGGAGGGCATCATAGTTCGTATTCTCGGGAATCTTCGTGAAGCCTGGTCAAATGTCATTGACCTTCGGCCCAGGCTTGGAAATATTGAAACTAATCCGCAGTTCGCACAAATTGTACCGCCCAATGACATGGTTGTTCTTATTACTCTTGAAACCAAGGTCGGTGATGTTGAGGGAATGACCAATCTCTGTATTCCCTACATTTCTATTGAACCGATTATTTCAAAGCTTTCTGCCCAGTATATGTATTCCAGTATTAGAAAGGGCGCAACTGATGAGAACCTTCTTATTATTCAAAATCGTCTTGAAACGGTTACTCTTCCTATTGTCGCTGAAATAGGAGAGGCAAAAATAAGTGTTCAGGATGTTCTTAGCCTGACGCTTGGTGATGTTATCAAGCTCCCGGAAACCAAGATCAGTGATGATATGATTTGTAAGATTGGGGGAAGGAAGAAATTCCGTTGCCGTCCCGGCCTGGTGAGCAACAGATTATCTATAAAAATTGGTGAACGTATCGAAGAGGTTCCCGATGAATTGCTTTCAACCAGCAGAAGGGAAGATGAATTTTAAATTTACAGGCTGGCATATAAAACAAAAAAAAGCGGGAAAACATTCCCGCTTTTTTTTATTCTCTTTGTCAGAATGATTACTGGGATATTCTGTTCAGGTAGGGAATTGGATCAACATGTTCTGTACCAATGCGTATCTGGTAGTAGCAGATGTAACGGGTTGTTTTCCCTGTTCGGCCCACATATCCGATAACTTCGCTTTTGGAAACCTTCTGGCCCATCTTGACAGATACACGCTGACAGTGTGAATAGGAAGTTACAAAGCCGTACTTATGCTTGACTGAAACCGTCAGGCCCAGATTCGGGTCCCACCGAATATCACTGATTTTCCCCGGGGCAGTCGCGTTGATTTCAGAACCGGGGAAAGCCTCGATGTCAATTCCCTGGTGAAATTCAGGCTTAAAGGTATAGGGAGAACTTCTCTGGCCGTATCGGGAAATGATAAAACCTTTGGCGGGCCAGATAGAGGGAGTATTTTCTATAATCTTTTTTCTGTATTTCAGAAATTTTTTAATACTATGCAAAAGTTCTTTCGAGGTTTTGAGCTCTTTTTCAATTTCCTGTATATTCAGGACCTCAATGGTTGGAGATGCTTCAGCTTCCGTATCGGGTGACGGATTCGGGTTGTGAACCCCGCCCTTTGCCCAGAGAGAATCAATATTGCTCCCGGGAGTAAGCTTGTAGAGATGGGTGATTTCAGGCTTGAATTTCTGAAAAATAGAATAGAGCTGGTTTATTTCTTTTTTATATTCCTGAATCTGTATTTTAGAGTTGCTGCCGTATTTTTTCAGTTTTGATACTTCTTTGATTGTCGATGAATGGTTGACAATGAAAACAGAAGTAATGGCAAGAGTTGTAGTTATAATGCCGATAAAAATTGAGATAGAAAAAATAGAAATATGGAAATTGATTATCTTTTTCTCAGAATGAGGGATGAACATGACGGTTATTTTTTCTTTACCCTTGGTAACAAAACGCTCCCGCCAGTCTTTATGCCTGCTGACCAGGTCACCGAAGTGGTCACGCCAGAAGGATCGAAAATCTTTCTGGAGATCATTCAGGTTGGTATCTTTAAAGGGATTTATTGACATTGTATTTCTGGTACCTGTAATTAAGAGAAAGAATAGAAAAAATTATATATAAAAAGACATCTATTCCCGTTTATATTATTAATCGGCATTAAATTGTCAAGTCTATTCTATTTTATGGTTATTTTGAAGGTGATGTTTATATTTTTTTTATACCTATTATCGTGCTGAAATATTAAAAATGAGAAAATCAGAACAATATAAGCATAAATATTCGGATCGGCAAAAAAAAATCAGAGATAATGTATATTCTCTGATTTTTTTTGAAATTATTGTAAATGTTTTCTAGAGAGGGATAAATCCCGCTTTTTTTACAATTTTTTGTCCTTCTGTACCGGTCAGGTAATTAACAAAATCCATGGCCTCTTTAGAGATAGTTTTTTCGTTGATGTACATGAAAAGCTTTCTCGATATGGCGAAT
The DNA here is from genome assembly GCA_964585555.1 of uncultured Leptospirales bacterium. Taxonomy (GTDB): domain Bacteria; phylum Spirochaetota; class UBA4802; order UBA4802; family UBA5550; genus CAZHNW01. The sequence continues at coordinate 3,774 of CAZPEK010000058.1, forward strand.
TTTCCTGATTTGCCATTTTCCAGTGTGGGAATTACATTGTTAACAGTAAGAGGTTTGATACTCTTGTTAATGTAGCCGAATCCTACGTAGCCGATGGCCTTGGGGTTTTCAGATATTGAAGTTACGATTGCTCCATTTGAAGCCTGGAGAAGAGCGTCTTTGCGAACGTCTTTTTTCTTCATAACTAACTTGTGCCATACTTCGTAGGTTCCGGAACTTGTGTCCCTTGAAATAACCACGATTCTTTCATCTTTTCCACCAACTTCTTTCCAGTTGCTGATCTGACCCTCATAAACAGCCTTGAGTTGATCCATGGTCAGGTTTTTGATCATATTTGAGGGATGAACTACCGGAACAATCATGTCAAAAGCAACAGTTATTTCCTTAATGGCAACACCTTTCGCCTTTGCCTTTTTAACTTCTTTTGATTTCATGGCCCGCGAAGCATTGGCAATGTCAATCGTCCCGTTGATGAGTGAAGTGAAGCCGGTCCCCGACCCGCCGCCGGTAACCGAGATGCGGAAATCCGGGTGGACCTGCTGGTAATATTCAGCCCAGGCCAGCGCCAGGTTAACGATTGTGTCTGA
>CAZPEK010000058.1:4370-4684 GCA_964585555.1 uncultured Leptospirales bacterium
ATTACCTGTACCGCTTCCTTCAATGGATATCGAAACCTTGTTGCTTTTGCTATAGGCTTCAGCACCTTTCTGGGTGATAGGGAGAACTGTTGTTGATCCCTTAATTACGATTTTTTTCTTACTGCTTTTGGTACAGGAAGTGAAAGCTCCGACTGAGATGACTGCAAGAGCAATTACTGCTGCACTTAATTTAGTTTTCATTGAGAAAACCTCCCTTTGAGTTTAAGAAAAATAATTTTCCGTGTAATTTGTTACAGCCTTAAAATACGAGAAGGAAATGAATTTTTTATAAAGATTTTGCGAATAAGATGTTT
>CAZPEK010000058.1:4761-10800 GCA_964585555.1 uncultured Leptospirales bacterium
TTTGTTTAAATTAGGTTTTCGCTTTTTCATGTATTACATTACTACTGATGAATATAGGTGTTCGAATGGTCGCGGTCAAATTTTTTATTGGAGGTCTTAACTTCCTTTTTGATGTATTTAAAGGTCGGTTTAATAAAAACCTTAATCTTAACAAAATATTTACATGATCTTTATGAAAATCCAACCGGTAGTCGAGAGATTACCTCTAGAAAGAAATTTTGTGAATTTTTAATGTAGATATATGTAAATATCTTATCGGATGACATAAATGGAAAACAGTATGGAATCAAAAATTGTCTCAGATAATCTTACCTTCAGTTACGGCTCTAACACGGCTATAAAAAATATTTCCCTGAAGGTGGAAGAAAACAGTGTCCTCGCACTGATTGGTCCCTCGGGATGCGGTAAATCAACATTTTTACGCTGTATTAACAGGATGAATGATATTATCCCAAATACCGGGGTTGAGGGGGATATCCTTCTTGATGGTGAATCAATTTATCACTCAAGGTATGACGTGACCAGCCTGCGGAGACGAGTCGGCATGGTGTTTCAAAAATCCAATCCCTTCCCGAAATCAATATTTGAAAATATTGCTTATGGCATGAGAATCAACGGGATCAGGGACAAGTATGAAATTGAAAGTACTGTTGAACAGTCTTTGAAAAATACGGCCCTTTGGAATGAAGTCAAGGATAGACTGAACGAATCAGCTATTGGTTTAAGCGGCGGGCAGCAGCAGCGTCTCTGTATTGCAAGAACCATTGCGGTCAAGCCAGAGATAATTCTTATGGATGAACCGGCCTCAGCACTGGATCCAGTTTCGACACAAAAAATTGAAGAATTGATCCAGGACCTTAAGTCAAAATTTACTATTATTATCGTCACGCATAATATGCAGCAGGCGGCGCGGGTAAGTGATTTCACAGCTTTTTTTTACTTGGGCAGCTTGATTGAACTGGATGCAACGGAGAAGATATTTACCAATCCGAACCAGGAAATGACAGAAAATTATATTACAGGAAAATTTGGATAAATGTTGCTTCTTTAATCCAGTTTATAATAGAATACGGATTATATGAATGTACTGTCTAAATGGAGGAATGTATGACCACTCATCTTGAACAGGAACTGGAAGGTATTAAGTTTAAAATATATGAAATGGCTGATTACGCCATGGAAGCTATTGTTTCATCGATTGATGCTTTAAAGAATGCAGATATAAAACTGGCGGAAAAGATAATAAAAAATGATACCATAATGGATAATCTTGAAATTGAACTCGATGATGAATGTGTGAAGCTGCTGGTTACCCGTCAGCCTGCAGCGGGTGATCTCAGGTTTATCCTTTCCATACTTAAAATAAATACAGACCTTGAGCGAATCGGCGATCTGGCAACCAATGTTGCAAAGGAAACTATCAGGCTTGATGGGCATCAGCTGGTGAAACCCCTTGTTGATATCCCGCGGATGGCTGAATTAGCTGTTTCGATGCTGAAGGATGTGTTCAGGTCTATAACCGAAAGAAAGGTCGAGCTTGCCCGTGAAATTATTATGCGAGATGAAAAAATAGATGAACTGAACCTGCAGGTGTACCGTGAGCTTTTTTCTTTTATGGCGGAAAATCCCCGTAACATGTCACAGTGTCTTGGATTAATAATGGTTGCAAAGGCTCTTGAAAGAATCGGGGATCATATTACTAATATCGGTGAGCGCGCAGTATATTATATTGAAGGTATTGATATTCGTCATGCCGGCTCATAATTAAATTCAGAAATGATTGGTATTTTATGAAGAAACTGATTTATGTGATTGATGATGAAAAGGACATACAGGAGATACTCAAAGTAAATCTTCAAAATGAGGGTTACGAAGTTGATGCTTTTTCTTCAGGTGAAGAGGCCTTGAAGGTGCTGAAATCCGGTTCTATTCCTGATTTGATGGTCCTTGATATCATGATGGAGGGAATGGATGGCTATGATTTCTGTAAAGAGGTGCGGTCAACCATGGAAACTGAACATGTGCCGATCATATTTTTATCAGCAAAAACTGAAGAATTTGATAAGGTTCTTGGCCTTGAGCTGGGAGGGGATGATTTTATAACCAAACCTTTTGGTATCAAAGAATTGAAGTCTCGGGTAAAGGCAGTGCTTCGCAGGTCTAGTGATGTTGAAAAGAAGACGGTATCGGTTCAGGTGATCACTTATAAAGGTATATCATTGAATCCTGAATTTTTTGAGCTTAAAGTAGATGGAGAACATGTAAAGTTGACTAAAACTGAATTTGAAATACTTGAACTGTTTTTGAAAAGTCCGGGAAAAATATTCAGCCGGGACAACATAATAGACAGTATAAAGGGCCAGGATGTTTATGTGGTAGATCGAACAATTGATGTACATGTAATGAACCTGCGGAAAAAACTTGGTCAATACAAAAATGTAATAACGACTTTTTCTGGAGTCGGATACGGTTTTAAGAAATAATGTTAAAAAGAATAAGTAATAAAATAATTGCAGCATTTACACTGTTACTTGTGCTTCTTGTGGTGTTTTTTCTGCTTTTTTTTAATAATCTGGTGCGGGAAACTCAGTTGTCAATTTTGAAGAGGGAGATGAAAGCTAAGGTCGATTTTATCGACATGGTAATAAAAGAAAGATACAGTTCTTTTTCCCTCGAAAAATTAAAAAAAAACAGGCACGCTGTTGGTCAACTTGCCAAAATAATTCAGGCTAGAATTTCTATTATTGATCAGACGGGAATCGTGCTGGCGGATTCTGAAGTAGATGAAGTCGATACCCTTGACAATCATCGATATAGAATTGAGATCAAAAATGCTCAAATAAAACATTATGGCGATTCAGTGCGCTATAGCACAACTCTACAGACAGACATGCTTTATTATGCGAAAGCCGCGGGACCGGTAATTCTCAGACTCGCAAAACCTCTCTATGAAATAGAAGAAAGCCTGTCGGCGGTAAAAAAGGTTATAATCTTTTCCGGAATATTTGTTTTGTTTACTGCTTTTTTAATAATAATTTATATTTCCCGAAAAATTACCAGGCCGATAAATGAAACCGTAAATTTTGCCAGGGAGTTTTCCCATGGTGATTACAGCAGAAGGATTTTGAACTACAGTGAAGATGAAATTGGATATCTTCAGCGAAGTTTGAACAGCATGGCTGATACTATCGTAGAAAAAATCAACAGCCTGGTTTTTGAACAGAATAAACTGGAAATAACCCTTGAAAGCATCAGTGACGGAATTGCTGTTGTTGATGAGAACAAACGTGTTCATATTGCAAACAGTGCTTTCAGTCGAATGGTTAATTCTGATTGTGAAATGAAAGGGAGTCTTTATTTTGAGGCAATAAGAAGCCATACCCTGAATGCTAAAATTGAATATGTCCTCGGCAGAGGAGTTGCCGCAAAATTCGAGGAGAAGTTCATGTCCGGAACTCTCTGCGAAGTAAGCCTGAACCCGATAAAAGAAAGAAATACTCTTCAGGGCATACTTGTGGTCCTTCACGACGTCACTGAAAAGAGAAGAATTGAGCAGATAAAGACGGAACTGGTGGGCAACATGTCCCATGAATTGAAAACGCCCCTTGCAATCATGAAGGGATACCTTGAAACTATCAGTGAAAATATACAAAACGCTGAGCTTTCTTCAGAGTTTATTCAAAAGGCTATTGAAAACGCCGATCGGCAGAATGCTATTATCAATGACATATTGAAATTAAGCATGCTTGAAACGAGTAGTGACTTTCTTGTCGAAAAGATTAATTTGAAGGAAGTTATCGAGACCTGTATTGATCTTCTCAGTCCAAAAGCGGCAGGGCGGAATATAACTATTCAAGAGGAAGTTAATGTCCTTGATGCAGTAATAAAAGGAAACCGATTTCTGTCAGAAGAGGTGTTTTTTAATATTATTGATAACGCGGTAAATTATAACAGGGAATCTGGCACTGTTACAATACATGCTGAAAAAGGAAGATCAAGTACTCTTGTCACAATAAAAGATACAGGTATCGGTATTCCCGAAGATTCCCTGGACCGTATTTTTGAACGGTTTTACCGGGTAGACAAAAGCCGTTCCAGGGCAACCGGCGGTACCGGTCTTGGCCTTTCAATTGTTAAACATGCAGCTGATCTTCTCGGTTGGAGGGTAACGGCCAGTACCTCAAAGGAAGGCACCTCTTTTACTATTGAAATATAAAAGAATATTCATCTTCTAAATAGTAAAACATGAGATTCGGAAGGAAAATAATGGATAAAACAAATAATAGCATAAAACCTGGAAATACAACTGGAATGAGAAGTATTTTTTTTGATGTTGTCATAGAACGGTCATTTTTACTGATTTCCCTGACATGTTTTCTTGTTCTTGCTTTGATAATGCTTTTTCTGTTTAAGGAAGGAATTCCGATTTTTGAGACGATTAGTGTCTCTGATTTTCTGGGAGGAAGTGAATGGTACCCAACGAGTGAAAATGCAAGATTTGGTATTCTTCCCCTTATTGTTGCTTCGGTTTCTGTTACCCTTCTGGCGTCTTTTTTTGCTGTTCCCCTTAGCCTTGCAATAGCAATATATCTTTCGGAATTGGCCGGCAGTAGTGTTAGAGAAATAATAAAACCTGTTATTGAGCTGATCGCCTCAATACCATCAGTTATTATCGGCTTTTTCGGCATGGGGGTTGTCGCCCCCTTTTTCCAGGAGTATTTTAATGTTGATACAGGCTTAAATATGCTGAACGCCTCAATGATGCTCGCCTTTATGGCAATCCCAACTATTGCAAGTATATCAGAGGACGCAATTTCATCAGTTCCCCGATCACTGAAAGAAGCATCGTATGCTCTCGGTGCAAATAAATGGCAGACTATTTTTCATATCGTGCTGCCAGCAAGCCTTTCGGGAATATGGACCGCAATTATACTTGGTGTATCACGGGTTATTGGCGAGACGATGGTAGTCTTGATGGTTGCAGGGGGGGCTACAATTTTGCCAGGGTCGTTCTTTGACCCGGTTCGGCCCCTTACATCAAATATAGCGGCCGAAATGGCCGAGGCTGAAGTGGGTGGAACTCATTACCATGCCCTTTTTGCTATCGGGATAGTTCTTTTTATTATTACCTTTGTGTTTAATATCATCGCTGATTACCTGTCAAAAAAGTATAGTTTTAAAGAAAGTTGATGAATATATTTGAAATTTTTTGAGGAAGCAAATGAAGAATAAAGCAGACATTATAGAAGGGATAGTCTTTGTAATACTCAGAATTCTCTCCCTGTCGGTAATTGTATTCCTTTTGTTTATGCTTGGATATATTATAAAAAGTGGAGTATCCGCCCTGTCATGGGAGTTTCTGACCGAGGGACCCCGGAATGAAATGACTGAAGGGGGGATTTTTCCTGCCCTGGTCGGTACCTTCTACCTGATGGTAGGGGCTTCTGTAGTATCAATACCTGTGGGTATTATAACCGCTGTATACCTGACCGAATATGCCAACTCGCCGCGAATAACCAGGCTTATCCGTCTCGGGATTAATAATCTTGCCGGAGTTCCTTCGGTTGTTTTCGGGCTTTTTGGCCTCAGTCTTTTTGTGGTGTTTTTTGATTTTGGTACGTCTATACTGGCGGGCTCCCTCACCCTTGGCGTTATGAACCTGCCGGTAATTATCAGGTCTACCGAAGAGGCCCTGCTGGTGGTTCCCGGGACCTACCGTGGGGCATCACTCTCTCTGGGGGCTACAAAATGGCAGACGATGTACCGTATTGTGCTGCCTAATGCCCTTCCGGGCATCCTGACGGGGATAATGCTTTCCCTTGGTCGCGCTGCCGGTGAGACAGCTCCAATTATGTTTACTGCTGCGGCTTTTTTTACTCCTGACCTGGCGACTTCGGTTTTTGACGAAATAATGGCCCTTCCTTATCATATATACGTGATGGCGACAGCGGGAACTCATATAGCTGAGACACGGCACCTGCAGTACGGGACCGCAATCGTTTTGATCGCTCTGGTCTTTTTGTTGAATCTGACTGGTCT
>CAZPEK010000058.1:10814-13299 GCA_964585555.1 uncultured Leptospirales bacterium
AAGCGACGCCTTCAGCAATAAGGGCTAGTCGGTGATGTTCTTGTTATTGATGAGGGTAAGAAGGCCGTAGAGGCTCTCCAGATGGGGTACAGGGAGGTTCTTCTGGGCAGCAAGGCGGACAGCGTTGCCAAGTATCGCCTCAACTTCCATGGCCCGCTTTCCCTCGTAGTCAAGGAGCATGCTGGTTTTATAGGGGGTCATTTTTGAGGTATCTTCTATCATTGCATCGATAAATGCCTTGTCAATCGGGTTGCCGGTCTTTTCAGCAAGGGCTAAAACTTCCTTCATAACATTTCGAACCAGTTTAAGGGTCTCCGGGGAGTCTATCATTTCCCGGGTCGTAGCCCCTCCCGCCAGAACAGACATGGGGTTGAAGGGGGCATTCCAGACCAGCTTTTTCCAGCGGGCGGTGATGATATCCTCGCTGATTTCGCAGTTAACATCAACACTGTTGAATAAAGCGGTTAACTCTTCTGCCCGTGGAGACTTTCCCCCGGGATATGAGCCAAGAACAAGCCTGCCGTAGTCCTGGTGGTCAATGACTCCATAGGATTCTCTGCTGACGCAGATAAAGGCGAGGCCGCTGATGATTTCATTATCGGGAAATGCGGAGATGATCGGGGGTTCTATGTTGATTCCATTCTGCAGGAGAACTATAGTCGTATCTTTGCCGACCTTTTCGTCAATAAGCGAAGGAACGTCAATTTCAGGAAGAACCTTGGTCGCTACAATGATATAATCAGGGGTGCCGGTGTACTCGCCAATGGCGCTGACAACTTCTCTGGGCCTGAAACTGTAGTCTCCCAGCACGCTTTTGATTGAAACGCCTTTTTCTTTTACTTCCTCAAAATCAGATCGGCAGACAAAGGAAACCGAAGCCCCTGCCTGGGCAAGTTTGCCAGTATAAAAACTTCCTACTGCACCGGTTCCGACGAGCACGATTTCAGGCTTTCCAGTCATTGCATAACCCCGTAAAATTAATTTATTTATTTTTGGGAAAAAGCACGGGTTTTGTCAAGCATCGTTTAAATATGAAAAGCATTAAAAAAAGATTTTTTATGATGAAGGAAGTTTATCTTTCCTGTTCACATTGTCATACTTTTAGCTTGACGCAACCAACGACAGGATTATCTTTGTTCTTCCTGACATGAAGGGGGGGGGGTGTACAGGTCCCTTGCCTGTTTTTTGATATTTTAAGGAGGAATTACTATGGAATGGTGGCATCTTTATATTATCCTGGGCGCAGTTGCAGCTGGAGCAGGTGTTGGAATTTATTTTTTGCGTAAAAATGTTAAAAGAAAAATGGAAGACCAGCAGTCGCTGGTAAATCAACATAAGGTAATAACTCCTATACTTGTTCTTGAAAAACGAAAGGATAAGGTCGCTAACGCAAATATGCCGAAATCTGTAAAAGAACAGATTCCCAGGATTTACAAGATTAGAAAGGTTCCCCTGGTGAAGGCTAAAATCGGTGCGCAGGTCATGGATTTACTATGCGATGAAGCAGTTTTCGATAAACTTCCTGAGAAGAAAACCGTTAAGGTTGAACTGGCGGGTATTTTTATAGCAGGAATTAAAGCGGGGAAAAAGTAATCCCCTTTTGGAGTTTATAGTAAAAGAGGGTGGCCGGGCCCGACTGGGGTTCTCTTGCCCTCTTTGTACCAGAAAAAATAGAATTTCTAAGATTAATTTGAAATTTTTTAAATATTAAATATTATTAATGTTGACAGACTTGGCAGCAAAAAATAATGTCCTTTTTATTGCTTCGGCACAGAAGCCGGATTTTTTCCAAGTCACTTTTCAGTTTTTAAAGAATTTTAAAAAAAATTGAAAAAAAAGTTGACAACGAAATGGCCTCTGAATATATGTTCTAAACACTGACGAATTAAATATTCTTCAGGGCAAAAACCTAAACGGGTTTTTGATAACTACTGATCGTTTTGGCCAAAGCCGAAACGGAGTAAAGTGTCAGAATCTCCTTAGCACATTATTTGAAGTCTTTAGAATTAATGTGGTGGAGATTTTTTTTGTCCCTCATTTGAGGGTTAGTTCTTTGAAAACTGGGTAGTATGTTAATCAACAGTAGTGTTGGTCAACGACAATTTTTAATTTAATTTTTTGAAACTAATTTTCTGTAATAGAAAATTCATTACGGAGAGTTTGATTCTGGCTCAGAACGAACGCTGGCGGCGCGTTTTAAACATGCAAGTCGTACGAAAACCTCGGTGCTTGCATTGAGGGGACAGTGGCGAACGGGTGAGTAACACGTGAATAATCTACCTTTTGGTTGGGGACAACCACTGGAAACGGTGGCTAATACCGAATAATATGGACTTTACTTAAGTAGAGATCATTAAAGCTGGGGACCTTCGGGCCTAGCGCCAAAAGATGAGTTTGCGGCCCATTAGCTTGTTGGCGGGGTAATGGCCCACCAAGGCAACGATGGGTAGCCGGCCTGAGAGGGTGAACGGCCACATTGGGACTG
>CAZPEK010000059.1:0-271 GCA_964585555.1 uncultured Leptospirales bacterium
TCCCGATGATCAGGATCTTGAACTCGTGTATAATTATCGTATAGTCAGGGATGCTGATGGCGATGGATTCCTTAATGATAATTCTATTGGAAGTACAACTGGTTCTGTCGATTATTTAACCTGTGAAATTCTGGATCTGACAGTTGGTAATGAAGCCTATTTTACCGACACACTGGGGCATACCATAACAGGATTTTTCAGCAGGTATCATATCCCCTATGCAAAGGCTTTTGCTGAAGATATTGTTGCTGATGTCGGTTCTATTTCAACT